>JAZRYW010000050.1:0-80167 GCA_045600965.1 Bacteroidales bacterium
CAAGGGTTCGGGAATCGCTGTAGGTGTCGCGATAAAACCGCATTCTAGTTATCTGGCCCGCATTATTCATAGCCGCCTCGATTTAACCTTGATGTTGCCGTCCAATCGTCCAGGATTTTTCCGGAGCCACACGGATTTTCCGGTAAGACCAAAAGTTTATTTTCAGTTACAACGGAACCCCGTTGCTCCTTCAAATCATCAAAAAATCTACTGAAAAATAACCTATAATAATTTTCGTGAACCATTTCAAAACAGATTCTAATTTTTGCAGTTGATAGGAATTTGTATAAATTCGCAGTATCGAATAAATGTATGTAATTATGTCAACGCTAATTGTATCAGTAGAAGACACTGCAATGCTTGCCAATATCAAGGCCGCTATCGAACAGCTCCGCGGAGTTGCGAGTGTGACCGATGGCGTGTCTTATGATGCGACAGATTGCGACGCATATCGTGAGGCGATGGAAGATGTGAAGGCCGGAAGAGTTTACAAGGCTTCCAGCGTAGAAGATATGTTCAAGCAAGCGCTGGCGTAGTATGTACAATATCAGTTTCACCAATCGGTTTAAGAAGGACTTGAAACTCTGCCAGAAGCGGGGCTTGGATTTATCTCATATTCAGGAAGCTATAAGCATCCTTGCAGAAACAGGTTCTCTCCCTCCTCAATATCGGCCACATAAACTGAACGGGAAGTTTACAGGACAATGGGAATGCCACATCGAACCTGATTGGCTAATGGTCTGGGAACAGAATGATAAAGAGCTGAATCTACTGTTTCTCTATACAGGTACTCATTCTGATCTGTTCAAGTAATAGGCCCCTCATCTTTTTTTGTGGCTAACATTTGGCAAAACATTTCTCAAATATATGCTTTACCACAGAGTCCGGGAATTTACGATCTCAAAGAATCCCAATTTAGCACCCGAATACCTATCAATAAGCAAATTACAGCCTTGATTCCCATCGCGTAAAATCCAATAATTCCAATGATTTTACCGGCAGTATACCACTCTGTAGGGACTACATCGGCGGAGAATTCTACGGAGTTCTCCGTTTTTTCCACCAGCCATACGCCAAAGGGCCTTTTTGCACGCGAAGCCCTGTAATTTCGCGCCGCAAAAAAAGAAAGTCAGCGTGACGCTGACTTTCTTTCACCTTTCTTTGTGGTCACCAGGATCACTCCGTCCTTGCCTTCATTCCCGTCACCGATGTATTCCAGGTATCTTGGATCTTCCTTGTGCTTGATGATCTCCATTGAACTTATATTATTAACGTCGAGCGCCTTGAAGGCGGCCTCAGTCGTAACTTTGCCATCCACGACGAACACCACGCTAACCGAAGCGTCCTTCTTGACAATGATCAGGCCTCCGGCGGGTTCTTCGGCGTTGAATGTACCTGTGCCGACGACGCTGATCTCATCCTCCCGGACTGGACAGTCATAAGCGATGTAATGGGATCTGACAACCTGAGAGCCTTTGTCCTCCACGGCAATGCTGTACTGACTGATTGTCTTTCCAAGCAACTGGGAACCGTCGAAGCGTTCCACAGCCAGTCCGTTGATGAAATAGTGGTCGACGGTGTCGGCCTGCGCGGTGGAAATCTCCACCGACAAGAGCACTGCGAACAGCGCTGAAAGAATCGAACTGATCATAATCGTTGTGTTTTTGTTGTGTTTTTGTTGTATTTTATCTGTTGTTGTTCTGTGCCAGAAGAATGGTTGAGCCGCCATCCCCGTTGTGACTCATAATGAACGTATTCGTACTGCCATCCTTCATTGTGGCCGTGAGGATTACCTTGTCGCCGGCAGGCTTCGCCATTATGGATATTATATCTCCCGAATCCATCTTGAACAGTGTTTCAATGTTCTGTGCAATTTCCACCGTTGAGAAAGGCAATCCGGACGACCTGCCGGCATTCGGCCGTATGACAAGGGCTGCAACGGCAATGAGCGATGCCGCAACGCAGGCCAGCGAACGTCTGACGATCTTCTTGCGCCTGTATCCGGCCACTATCGCATCGAATTCTCCGGCGGCGTCATCGTTCAGATATAAATCCACAAGTTCATTGACTGTTTTATCCGTTTCCTTCATATCATCCCCTGTTGAATTGTTCCTTGAGTTTCTTTTTTGCCTTTGACAGCGCGGTCTTTATCGCCGGTTTGGGTTTCCCCGTCTTCAGGGCTATCTCATCGAGGGACAGGCCTTCTTCGGCCCGCATTGTCATATATTCTTTCTGCGACTTCGTAAGGCACTCATAAAGCGCTGCCTTGATGACGGCCTCATCCATCCTGTCCGTATCCTTCGATGCCGGCTCTCCGCCTGTGACATTGTCATTGTCAAGCGGCTGCAGTTTCAATTTCTGTTTTCTGAGACGGGAAATGCAGATGTTCTTCGTTATCTTGACCAGCAAAGCCTCAGGGTTCCGGATAGGATAGCCCTTGACTGACAACTGCCAGAAGGCGATAAATGCCTCCTGCGCCATATCCTCCGCATCCAGTTCCGCTGATGATGCCCGGGAAAACCGTCCGGCAAGTGCAATCAGCTTCAAACGGATTGAAGAATAGATATTGTCAAATTCCTGTTGCGTCATTTCCCTGTCCCTGCATATAAGTCGCAGAAAACGGAAGAAAGTTACCGAAAAAAAAACAGCCGTGCACCTGAATGCGCGGCTGTTTGATGTTATGTTCGGAGCGTCTTATTCCACATACTTGTAAAGGTACATATCAGCGGAGAAGTATGATACTATGTCGCTGATGGAGATATTGTCGCCGAGAAGCTTGATGAGGTTGAGCAACCACGCGTATTCGGTGTTCTGACCGTAATATGCAAGGAGGTCGTCAATGGAGTCGAAGCTGTCGAACATAGTCATGTTGACGTATGAATACCTCTTTGAAAGCTTGTCATAGAAGAGGTCGGCGCCGATGTACGTGTTGTTGCTGGTCGCGCTGCGGATATGGGCCTTTGCGTTCTCATCGAAGGTGATGTTGTGAGGTATGGTTGCAATCTGGTTGAACCACTTGGCAATGTTGGTAAGGCTCAGACCGCTCAGGTTTGCATCGGAGAAGGCGATGCTGTAGGTTGCGAGCGGCAGGGTTGCGGTCAGGATGCTGGAGGCTCCCATATCACAGTAGAGATACTTGTCAACGGATACGGGCTTGATGGTGTAGGTGCCGTTCAGACCGGCCCACTTGGCCACCGTCGAGAACAGGCCGTTCTCTATTACGACCTGCCTTGCATCGAGTTCCGCAGTAGAGCGGATGTGACGGCCGTTGTCATATACAAGCGATGAGAACAGGCTGCTGATGTCATAGTTGTAAGAGCCCTTGACCGTTGCGTCGAATGCGTGATAAGAACTGGTCAGCAGTCCGCTGGTCCTGGATACGATGATATACTTGGAGCCGCTGGTGATTTCTGAGACCGAACTTACCCTTTCGTAGTAAGGTCTACTGATGACAATCTGGTAGGATGCTTCCGCACCGCCGAACTGGGTGTCGCTTGCGGCTGTGGCCGTGATGGTGACAGTCCCCTCCTTCCTGATGGTGATGTTGCCCTCCTGCGATACCGTGGCCACGGAAGGATCGGAAGAAGTGAAGGACAGCAGTTCGGGCTGATACTTCGATGAGGCGGAGAAAGGCTGACCTTCATAGGTCTTGCCTATCTCATAGCGGCCGTCGGCGAGAGCCCAGTGGACGATGTCCTGATCGTAGGCGAGTATCTGGCTTTCACGTGAGGCGCCGCTGTACTTGAAGAGATATACACGCGAATCGCTGTTGGAGGTGTATGCGTATTTGCTGCCCGACCAGCCGAGATATGTCGACTTGCTGCCGTTGTAGGTGGCCATATTTACGCCTTTGTCATAGTTGAACACGTGATAGTAGTAGGTCCAGCTCAGGATTCCGGTATGGTTGTTATTGTCAATGGTGATTCCGTTGTTGTCATAGAGATAGCGGATGGAACCGGAATTCAGACCGCTCGAGCCTCTGGTCACATTCCACAGAGTGGTGCTGCCGTTCTTCTTTCCGCTGTTGGAAACGTTCCATGCAAGGGCCTCGGTGTTGCTGTTGTATTCGATGTAGAGATGTCCCGCAAGATTCTTGACAGTCACGTCAGCGGCATATCCCGATCCTGATGCAGAAGCCTTGAATGCCTTGGCGTTGCCGGCCTTGTCAGTGTTGACGAACACATAGGTCCCCTCCCAGCTCGCAGGTGCCCGGTCAACGAGTTCGAAGCGTTTTTCGGGCAGTATGCATTCATCCATAGAGATTTGGATATCACCGAGAGAGTCGAAGCTGAACTTGAGACCGGAGACCTTGTCGGCGGGAGCGGCCTTTGCATACAGCGATTTGTCGGTTGCAACGGTAACGGCAAAGGTGCCGGGAGCGACCGCCTCACTTACGAAGTAGGTGGTGAACTTACCGTCGGAGCCTACAGTGTTGTTGGAGTCGAAGAGAAGGGTTATCTTCTTCGATCCATCTTCTGCATAACCGGAGAATTTGCAGTTGACAATCCTGTTGAGCGGTCCTGCAACGACATTGCCGCATTCGATGTCGATGGCTTCAACCTTTTCGCCGGACTTCATTCCGGTCAGGGTGAGCCTGGTGATGGCAACCGCCCTGGCGAACTTCAGCCTGACGGGAAGATTCGATCGTCCGCTGAGGGAGGTTTCAGCGCTTATCAGTATGTCGGCCGCAGGGTCGAAGGAAGCTGCGGCAGGCTCCTGAACCGAAGGCACGGTGGCGACACCGTTTCTGTAGTCGGAAGCGATTACTGCGTTATAAGTGGGTCCCAGGTTGAACAGACCTGAGAAAGTGGCCGAGAAAGTGGCGCTCTTTCCGTTTTTGGAAACATTTATTTTGGGATTCGATCCTTCCTTGCCATCCTCAAAAAGATGGATGTAGGATGCAGGCGTATTGTCCCAGGTTGCAGATGCAGTTTTTCCGGAAACCTCGATGGCAGTCTTTGTATCGGGTTCGGCCGTTTCGAATACCACTTCGTGGCTTTCCGCTACGGAAGGCTGCATTTCAACTGAATTTTCCTGGCAGGATATGGCGGCCAGAAGAACTATCGTGGCGGCCAGTGTGGAATTGAGATTCTTTTTCATAGTCACTGCACACTTAGAAAAGGAAAGGAAAATCAGGAATGTCAAATATGGAACCGGCATCGCCGGCTTCACCAAAGGCAGGGCTCTGGCACAGAATGCCTTCAGATGAGGCGGTAAAGGGGAAGATTGCCGGGGAAACGTAATCTTTCATTGCTTCAGCATTTTTCATTGTTGGGTATTGATATTCGATTATTACTTGAATTCAGGTTTCAGAGGCTCTCCGGGAGCGGATGCCTCACAGTCGTTTTCATCCAGCTTGAAGACCATAAACTGAGGGTTGGCGCTTGTATAAGGCTCCCATCCCAGTCCGGGCTCACCGGTCTTGGCGAAATTGCTCCAGGCGGTGATCATTTTTTCGGAAAGGTCCCAGTCACCCTGTGTCCAGGGCCTCCAGCAATGCTTCAGGGATTTGAAGACATACCACAGGTCGGACGAGTGGAACGCTCCGCGGAGACGTCCGGTGACTTCGGGATGGCGGTCATCCACAGGCAGGGGCCTTGCAAACTGGTATGCATAGGCCACTCCGCCCATCTCCTCACGGTTGAGGCAGAAATCCTCTATCTGCGACTGCATATTGCCGGCATCGTTGAGCGTGAAGCCTATCATATAGGGAACCTGTGCGAGCGAACCGTCAAGGCAGGCGTCGTCGAAGGATTCTGGCAGCACGTAGCCGTCGATGTAGGGAGATATGGGGGCTGCTGTGAGGACACTGCGCTTGCCGGTTACGGAAGTGTAAAGACCGCCGAGAGCGAAGATGGTCTCGGTCGATGCGCGGCGCATCTCCTCTGCGGTTGTAAGGTTGGCCCAGGAGGTGACTTCCTTCGTGGAGGCCTCAGCCTCCGCAAGTGTGGTCATCTTCTGCTGGGGCATTGCGAATCCCCAGGGGCCCATCGGGGCGGGCTCTCCGGCGGGACGGGGCTTGACAAGCCCGCTGCCGCTCATAATCACGGCCTTGTTGAAGAGGCCCTTCGTCAGAGGCGAGGAGCAAAGGAACTTGACGCTGCGGGAACCTGCGCTCTGTCCGAATATCATCACGTTGTCAGGGTCTCCGCCGAACTGTTCGATATTCTTCCGCACCCATTTCATAGCCTCGATCTGGTCGAGCGTGCCCCAGTTGCCGGTGGCGTGCTCGGGATCCTCGGCAGAAAGAGCCGGATGGGCGAAGAAGCCGAAAGGACCCACGCGGTAGTTGAAAGAAACGAGCACCACGTCCCTGGCGGCCCATTCCTGTCCGTCGAATTCAGGCTCCGAGCCCCAGCCTTCGCGCATTCCGCCGCCGAAAATCCATATCGCGACGGGAAGTTTCGCCTCCGTGTTGCCGGGCTGTTTGGTCCATACGTTGAGGTAGAGACAGTCTTCGCTGTAAGGTGCCTCGTCACCATATCCCCATTCGGTTGTATATCCGCCGGGATAGTGAGCGGCCTGGAAGGGAGGATTCCCGAACTTGTCGCAGACTCTCACGCCTTCCCAGGGAATGACGCTCTGCGGTGCCTTCCAGCGGTTTTCGCCAACCGGAGGGGCGGCAAAAGGTATCCCACGGAATACGGTTACACCTTCAATGTCTGTGGCAACGCCCCTGACAAGGCCACCCTCGATGGAAAGGACCGGGCTTTCGGGACCGGTGCAGGCGAAAAGGGCCAGCGCCGCGGCCAAAAGTATTGATTTCTTCATACAGGTTATATTATTTCTCAATTATGCGTCAAGAGTGTCCTGCTTGAGGGACTCGAGATAATCGTCTATGCGTTTGAGCTGACGGGGAATGAATATGTGCTGCGGGCAGCGTCTGAAGCATTTGCCGCAGGATATGCAGTGGTCGGCCTGGCGTATGGTGGGGATGGCCTTGTTGTAGGCCGCAAGGTATCTGCGGCGTGCGCGGACGTAGTCCTCCTGCTCCTTGCCGGTCACATAGGTTCCGGCGTTGACCTGGTCGTTGTAGAACTTGAAGATGCCCGGAATGTCGATGCCGTAGGGACAGGGCATACAGTACTGGCAGCCGGTGCACTCGATGATGGGATATTTCATTATCTTCTCGCCGATGCCCTTGAGGAACTCGAGTTCCTCCTCGGTGCAGGGCTTGAAGTTGCTGAAGGTGTGAATGTTGTCAGTCAGATGCTCCATCTCGGACATACCGCTCAATACGGTCAGTATCCTGGGATGCGAACCCACGAAACGGAAGGCCCAGGAGGCGATGCTGGCCTGAGGGTCGCGGGACTTGAGTTCATCGGCTATCGCCGCGGGCACATTGGACAGACGTCCACCCAGAAGGGGTTCCATAATGACGATGGGTATCTCCCTTTTGTCAAGTTCGTCATAGAGGAATTCAGCGTCGCGGTTCCAGTCCACATAGTTCATCTGTATCTGGACGAAGTCCCAATGGTACTTCCCGTGGAGTTCCATAAGGCTCAGGAATCCCTGCCTGCTGCCGTGGAACGAGAAGCCGAGGTTGCGGATATGACCTTTGGCGCGTTCCTCGACATACATATCGATAAGACCGGCGAAACGGTTTTCGAAGTCCTCCCTCGAACTCAGGCCGTGCATAAGGTAGTAGTCGATGTAATCAGTGTGGAAGTTCCTGAAAGAATCCCTGTACATCTCCCTGCCGGCCTTCTCGGCATCGGCGCCCGACATTCCCTGGGTTGAGCACTTCGTTGCGATTCTGTAACTCTCACGGGGATACCTGGCCAGCGCATTGGCAGTGAGCGTCTCGCTCTGGCCTTCGAGATATGCCGGTGCGGCGTCGAAATAGTTGATTCCGTGCGCCATTGCGACGTCTATCATCGAATTGACCTTCTCCTGGTCATAGACGGTGTTTCCATCCCCATCCGTGGTGGAGTCAAGTCTCATACAGCCATATCCGAGGAGGCCTGTGCCTTCCTGGTGCTGTATGACGTTCCCGTCCTCGGAGCGGTCTTCCGCCGAGGAGATGATTTCCTTGCCCGCCTTGGGTGCGCAGGCGACAAGACCGAGGGCGGCTGCGCCCATTCCGGCCGATTTTACAAATTCTCTTCTATTCATGGTGCACAGGGAGTCCGTTAACTGTTATTGCGCTTACAGGGCGGCTCGGGCAAAGGAATTCGCACGCACCGCATCCGATACATATTTCTTCCACAACGGCGGGAATCCTGTGGCCGCCCACGGGGTCATCCACCATACGGATGGCACCGGTAGGACAGTGGCGGCTGCAGTTTCCGCAATTGTCCTGACCGAGAGCGGACACGCAGAGTTCATAATTGACGGTTGCGCGTCCGATATGGGTGGCGAGCTTCTGCTCCCTGGTCACCGGCTTGATGGCGCCCGAGGGGCAGATTTCGGAGCAGACCGTGCACTCGGGACGGCAATATCCCATCTCATAGCCCATTTCAGGCTGGAGAAGGTGTTCCAGATCAGTGGAGGCGCGAAGCACGTGGTTCGGACAGTTGCTTACACACAGCTGGCAGGCGGTGCAGCGCGAGTAGAAGTTGTCGACGCTCCCGGCCCCGAAAGGGACAAGATGTCCGGTACGCTCGGGACTGACCTTGGGAGTGACTTTCGCAAGACCTCCGTCAAGATGCCTCTCCTGAGCCTTTGCCGACAGCGCGGCTCCTGTCAGGGCAGCGGTGGTCATAATGAACTGCCTGCGTCCGTTATCTGCCTGAGGGGCTTCGGACGAAGGTCCGGCAGCAGGTTCTGCGGCAGGCGCGGCCTTGTGTTTCGGTTGGCCGAATCCATATGTTACGGCTCCTTCCCTGCATCGTCTGATGCAGTCGAAGCAGTCGACGCAGCGGCTGTAGTCAACCTTGTGCGCATCCATATCGATACAGGATGACTTGCAGCCTCGGGAGCACCTTCCGCAGGCGGTGCACTTGTCGGCGTCTATCTTGATGTGCAGCAGGGAATGCCTGCTGAAAAGTCCGAGAACGGTGCCCACCGGGCATATAGTGTTGCAGTATGCGCGGCCCCAGAGCCAGGCGCAGAGCACTATGGCAACCAGCGTGACGGCGGCGGTTATGAGCAGCGCGGGTGCAAGGCTCTCACCCCTTGCAAGGCCGGCTGCCGAGCGTACTATCCTTCCGTATGCGCTGTAAGGCGCGATCATTGCCACAAACACCTGCACGGAGGCGGCGATTGCGGCGACGGTGAGCGCCAGCACAGGATAACGCACCCATCTGCGCTCCCTGCTGTATTCGAAATGCTTCACCTCACGCTTGATGGTGGAAAGTTCACCGACTTCCTCGCCCGCCTTCCTTGCGGCGGCATACTTCTTGACCCTGCGGCCGTTGATTCTGTGAATGATGAGTCCGGCCTGTCTGCGTATCCATATGATCACATCCTGGAACACGCCCATAGGGCAGATGACCGAACAGTAGATCCGGCCGAAGACAACCGTCAGGAGAAGAATCCCGATGATGACGGCGAAGTTCAATGCAAGGCAGGACGGAAGGAACTGAAGTTTCGCCATCCATCCCCACCATTGCTGGCCGATACCGGCCAGAAGGAGGGTTATCCCCACCATAAACAGCACGGCCAGAGTGATTCTGAGCTTTCTTAACATAAGAACGGGTACATTATATAGTAACGTGTAAAATTGAGCAAAATATCGTTATTTCACAAATAATAGTTAACTTTATGGTTCAACAAATAAGAAAATTGAGTGTATGAAAGAAAGAAACTATTTGGGTATCTGCATTTTGGCGGGATTTCTGGCGCTTGCCATCTCTCTGCCTTTCGCAGTCGGCAAGTACACCGGTTCATTCCGTCAGGTGACAGTCAAGGGTCTGTGTGAAAAGGAAGTGGATGCTGACCGCGCGATATGGCCCATCGTGTTCAAGGAATCCGGCAACTCTCTCTCGGCTCTTGCCTCCGAGGTCGAAATCAAGAACGCCATCATAGTGGAATGGCTCAAGGAAGCCGGTTTCGCGGATGATGAGATCAACATATCCGCGCCCAAGCTCCAGGACCTGAAGTCTGACGGATACATCGAGAACAAGCGTTTCGATTACATTATGACCTCCGTAGTGACGGTATGCACCTCCAAGGCCTCTGTGGTTGTCGGCATGCAGCGACGTCAGTTCGAACTTCTCGGCAAGGGCATCGCCATAGGCAGCGGCAACAGCTGGGAGTATCCCGTGGTTTTCGACTACACCTCCCTGAATTCAATCAAAGCTGAGATGGTCGAGCAGGCCATCCGCAACGCCCGCGAGTCGGCTGACAAGTTCGCGAAGGACAGCGGAAGCAGGCTCGGCAGGATAGTCACCGCATCGCAGGGCCAGTTCTCAATCAACAACAGGGATGAAAACACTCCCGAAAAGAAAATCATCAGGGTGGTAAGCACAGTCACCTATTCCCTCAGATAACATCATGGCACAGGAAATTATCAAACTCAAAGGCACATTGTGCGCCGAGACGGCTTCAGCCGTCATTTCAGGATTTTCACAAGGCAACGAATACATACTCGACTTCGAAGAGGTCGACGCAATCCATTTCGCGGCGATCAGGGCGCTGCTCAACTGCCGCAGGGCGGGCTTCCACCTTATCATCGTCAACGCCTGCGACAGCGTGGCCGAAAGGTTCGAGGACACGGGGGTGAGCGGTTGCATAAGCGTATGCCGCAAGCCCAAGGTACTTGACCTGTCCGGATACGAGATGTTCGGCGAAAGTTTCCTCTCCAAGGCATACAACAGCCAGGATGGGGACGCTATGATAAAAGTCTACGGGAAACGCGTACCGAAGGATGTCGTCGCACGTGAGAAGTCTGTTGCAAAGGCAGTTCTGGCGTTCGGCATCCCCACACCTCTGGTAGGGACCATCTACAGTGACGGTGAGAATATGGCGCTCGACTTCGAAAGGGTTCACAACAAGCGTTCCTACTCCAGAGTCATTTCGGAGGAGCCCGAAAGGCTTGAGGAGATTTCAACACGTTTCGCAAGGATGTGCAAGCGGCTGCATTCCACTCCCTGCGACACCTCCGTATTCTCCGACAGGGCCGACTTCTACCGTCAGGCCGTGATGAATGCCGGGGAGATCAGCCAGGATGACAAACTCAGGGCCCTCGATTTCATCAACGGCGTGAAGCCATCCACCACCTGCCTGCACGGTGATATGCAGATGAGCAACATCATCACCACCGACAAGGAGGATATGTGGATAGACCTGTCCGATTTCGGCTACGGCAACCCTATGTTCGATATGGGTATGTGGTATTTTTTGTGCAGGCTCAACGCGGAGCACATCACAAGGAACCTCTTCCATTTCGGCAACGACACAATGGCAAGGATATGGCCCGTGTTCGCCAGGGAATATTTCGGCGCAGACACGCCGGAGAAGCTTCAGGAGGTGGAAAGGAGCGTTGAGCCTTTCGCCGCCCTCCATATGCTCTACCTCGGAAGCGTGTACGGATTCGAGCCTCATATGCTGCCCTTCATACGCAGGACTCTCTTCGGATAGGATATGGCCGGCAGTTTCAAGGTTTTCGGAAACATAGCCGACCCTCTCAACAGACGGCTGTTCAACGGTGCGGTCTGCGTCAGGGACGGCATCATCGGGGACATAGTGAAACTCTCGGACGACATCGATCCGGAGATGGATTTCATTATGCCGGGGTTCATC
The DNA here is from genome assembly GCA_045600965.1 of Bacteroidales bacterium. Taxonomy (GTDB): domain Bacteria; phylum Bacteroidota; class Bacteroidia; order Bacteroidales; family UBA932; genus RGIG6374. The sequence goes on from JAZRYW010000050.1 coordinate 11,686, forward strand.
GACTCTCACGTACATATCGAAAGCAGTATGATGCTTCCGGATATGTTTGCACGCTCCGCCGCCCGCAGCGGCGTGGTGGGCGCGGTGGCCGACCCTCACGAGATAGCCAACGTGCTGGGGCTCGACGGAGTGAGACTTATGATCGGGAATGCCGGGTCAACCCCTTTCCACTTTATGTTCGCTGCCCCCTCCTGCGTCCCCAGCACCGGGTTCGAGACCGCCGGCGCAACGCTTGACGCCTGTGCCGTGAAGGAGATGCTGTCCTGGAGCGGGATCGGCGCGCTCGCGGAGGTGATGAACGTGTCCGAAGTGCTTTACGGAGACCGTGATATGCTGGCCAAGTTTGATGCCGCCCGCGCTGCCGGAAAACCCATTGACGGCCACGCGCCCGGCCTTTCGGGAGACGGATTGAAACAGTATGCCCTGGCCGGAATCACCACCAACCACGAATGCTCGACCGAGAGCGAAGCTCGCGAACAGGCCGCCGCGGGGTTGTACATACTCATACGCGAGGGCAGTGCCGCACGCAATTTCGATGCCCTGTCCCCCCTCGTCGGAGACCTTCCGGACAGCGTGATGTTCTGCACCGACGACTGCCACCCCGACTTCCTTCAGGACGGGCGGTATTATCAGCACGTCAAGCGTTCGATAGCGAGGGGTTATCCCCTTTGGAACGTCCTGCGCGCCGCATCCGTCACGCCGGTGAAGCATTACGGACTCCCAGTCGGGCTCCTTCAGAAAGGGGACAGCGCCGATTTCATCATAGTGGACAACCTGAAGGACTTCAACTGCAAGGCCACCTTCCTTTCCGGAACAAGATACGACAGCATCAACCCTCTTCCGGCAGATGAACACCGTAAGGATGAGCAACAGCCCAACAACTTCAAGGCGGGGCATATCTCCAAGGAAGACATCGCCCTGAAGCCCTCCTGCGCGATGCAGAAGGTCATAGTGGCATACGACGGGCAGCTTGTGACCGGAATCGAGGAGATGGAGGCGCTGATGAAGGACGGCCGTGCGGTATCCGACCCATCCCGTGATATGCTGAAGATCGTGGTCATCAACCGCTACGACAGAGGCGCGAAGACAGCTGTCGGGTTCATAAAGGGATTCGGAATAAGCAAAGGCGCCCTTGCGTCATCAGTTGCGCACGACAGCCACAATATCATCGCCCTCGGCGCGTCCGATGAAGACATAGTGCGCGCCGTCAACAGGATCGCCGATACCGGAGGCGGCCTTGCCGCAGTCTGCGGTGAAAGGATGGAGTCGCTTGCTCTTCCCGTTGCAGGAATAATGAGCCCCGGCACTGACGTTGACGTTCTTGACGGATACCTGAAAGTAAGGAAAATGGCTCAAAGTATGAGCCCCGCCCACTCTGATGCCTTTATGACGATGTCATTCATGACCCTGCCGGTCATTCCGGCGCTGAAGATCACCGACAAGGGACTTTTCGACTTCGCTTCCTTCAGCCTCATCCCCGGGGAATGACTCAGCTCAGCAGGTTGAAAACAGCCAGCCCGAGATAGTTGCCGACCGCATAGCCCACTATGCCTACGGCTATGCCGGTTATTATCGCGCCGCGGTTCTTCATAGTGCCCGCGACCATAGGCACGAACAGCGGTGAATTCACGAGCGCCACCGAAGTTATGACCGTCGTGTCGGCATCCACCTTGAAGATCCGTCCCAATATGACCTGCGCCAGCAGGGAGGTGAATATCACGAACACTATGTAGCAGAGCACCCATACGCCCTCTATGAGGTCGATGCTTCGTATGTCCACCATAGAGGCCACTGCCAGCGAGAACACGAGCACCAGATACATTCCCGCATCATAACTCTTCTCAAACCTGTGGACGGCGGGGATGAAGGAGGCGGCCAGTGACAGCGTGGTCAGGGTGAGAATGAGTATTATCATATCGATTCCGCCCTTGAGCGCAAATGAAAGGCCTATTCCGGCGCCGGCAATGAGCACCGCGAGTCCAACCGCCTTGAGCGTCGGCAGGAAATGCTTCCTTGTCAATATCCCCCGGTACATCATCTCCTCAGAGACGGCCATAGGCTGGACTCCTCCTTCAGGAGCATCGGTGTCACCTTCGCCGGACGCCTTCACGGGAAGCAGCTTCCTGAAAAGAGGCACTCCCGCAGACATCAGGAATATCAGATAGACGAAGCTTACAAGCATATCGAAGGAGTTCATCACCACATAGGTGGCGTCATCCACGTCAAGCATAAGTTTGAGGGATGCGAGATTGGGCGTGCCGCCGGAATAGAGGCCGACAGCCATTCCCGCTATGCCTGCAGCCCCGGAAGAGAGCCGCTCCCCGAAAATGAAATAGCCTGAGACCACTGCGGCGACAACTGCGATTATGCCGAGCAGCAGGGCCTTGAGCGCGGTACGGTACGGCCATCTGCGGAAATCGCAGGCGAAAAGAATCAGCGGAAGGGCGAGCGGAACGGTGACTGACGTGACCGCATCCTGCACAGGATAGAGTGCGGCGGTTATTTCCGGGTGCGGGAACACGAACAGATTGGACACCAGGATTCCGAGAAAATATAGAATGAGGACCGCTCCAACCTTGCCGGCCACCTTTGAATTGCGGCAGAGAAGGACCACTGCGGCGGGCACAGTCAGAAATAACAGTATGGCCGTTACCTGAATCATCGTTTCCCAAAGATAGATTTCTGCAAAGGTACAAAATATTGTATCTTTGCAATATGAAACAGAAGACAGCGTTGGCGTTTTCAGTTCTCCTCACTCTTGTATGCACGCTGCTTATACCGAAGGTGAACGTGAACGCCGATATGACGAAATACCTTCCTGACGACTCCGGGATGCGTCAGGGAATCCGGATAATCTCGGACGAATTCGATGAATCACTGCTTTCGACGGCTGATATCCGCGTAATGTTCGAAGGGATTGACAGCCGGAGGCGCTCCGAAGTCGAGGATGAACTGCTCCATCTTGACGGAGTGGTTGCCGGAAGCCACCGTGTTTCGGGCGACAGGACGCTCTACGAGCTCACCGTCGAAAAGAGCGTTAACCAGAAGAGTCTTGCAGCGGATATCCGCGGCACATACGGAAAAGCGACTGTAGAGACCGCCCAGGACGGAAACACGCCGGCTCCGGGAGCGATAATCCTCGCAATTGCGGCGCTTCTCGTGATTCTGTTCATAATGAGCCCCACCTGGATGGAGCCGCTGCTGTATATGGCCTCTACCGGTATGGCAGTGCTGGTGAACGTCGGCACGAACGTGCTTTTCGACAGCGTGTCCATCACTACGAATTCAATCGCCGGCGTACTTCAGCTCGCCCTTTCGATAGACTATTCCATCATACTGATGAACCGCTACCGCCAGCAGCGCCGGCTCTTCGACACAAAGGCGCCTGCGATGTCGGCGGCTATGAAGAAGGCGGCTCCGGCCATTGTCAGCAGCGCGCTCACCACAGTGTCCGGTCTGCTGATGCTGGCATTGATGAGACTCAAGATAGGGGCCGACCTGGGATTCGTCCTGGCGAAGGGCGTTGTGTGCAGCCTGATATTTACCTATACCGCCCTTCCCGGGCTCATACTTATCTTCGACAGGGCCATCAGCGGTTCCTCGAAGAAGGTTCCGAAGTTCCCGACCGACGGCATCGCCTCCTTCTGCGAGCGCTTCAGCATTCCTCTGGCAGTCCTGTTCATAGTGCTCTTCGCCGGAGGATATGTTCTCCACGACCGCACTGAAATCTCCTTCTCCACCAGATTCGATTCCGAAATAGACGGTTATTTCCCCAGCAGGAACACGATGGTGGTGGTATATGACAACTGCGACGCCGACGCCCTCATACCCCTTGCCGACAGCCTTTTACAGGACAGCCGGGTGATTTCATTCCTGTCCTACCCTTCCCTGATGCAGCGCAATCTGACGAGCGCCGGAATGTACGGTTCGATCCGGGACCTTATCGCCCTGAGCAATGAGGAAGTACCGGAAAGCCTGTCAAGCCTTCTTTCTGAAGATATGCTCAGGCTGGCTTATTACAGCGCCAACGCAGAGGACAATCTGAAAGTCGCTTTTCCATCCCTCGTGCGCTTCATAGAAGACCGCATACTGCCTGACAAACGCTTCTCGGCATACCTTCCCGACGGCCTGGAAGATCAGTTGGAACTGATGCACGCCATTATTGGAGACGATGAAAGGGCAGTGCCGGGCGGCACTCTGCCCTCCCCCATAACCGCAGCTGACGGCCCTCAGGATGAGGAGATGGTGGACATTCACGACTATATGCTCCGTCTTGCGGCCCAGAGCCCGTCCGCAGAGACACGGCAGCTGTGCAATCTGACCGACACTCTCAAGCTGCGCAGCAGTATGACTCCCGACCAGATAACAGAATATCTGGGATCGACGCCGTCGCAGACAAAGATGGTGTTCCAGTTCAAGGGACGCAGGACAAGGACAATGACCCCGCTCGAGTTCGTCCGCTTCCTTACGGATGACCTCTTCAACAGGAAGGCCCTTGCGGCTTTCGTAAGCAAGGAGCAGAAGAATGAACTGCTTCTCTGGAAACGGATTATGGATTGCGCGGACCGCGGACTGCCGTTGCCAAGATCGGCCGTGGAGACGATGATAGGCGCTTTCGGCAAATCCACTCCGCTGATTCAGGACGTTGAGGCCGAGGATGCCCGCATCAGCAGTCTGGCCGCGGACGCACAGACTGTGGAACCCGCAGCGGAGAACGCACTCTCTGAAAGTCCGGCTGACAGTTCGGCCACAACGTCGGCGGTGCCGTCGCAGGAAACGGTCGAACCGGCCGCGCCTTCACACAGAGTGCCGGCGGAAACGCCTGAAATGGAAGATGATCCGCGTACGGCCCTCTTCCTGGATATGACCAGTCCGGACAGGAAATACACTGCCTCTGAAATGTCGCGCAACTTCTCCCGTCTTGGAGAACCGGTTGACGTGGGTACCGTCGAACTGATGTATCTGCTCTACGGAAGCTGGTATGACTACGATGAAAACTGGGCGATGACTCTCGAACAGCTGTTCGGGCACATATCCTCGCTTATCCGTGACAGAAGGATGGATGCCTTTGTCGACGATGGCACAAGGGAGGCGTTCTCCGCTATGGAGAAGGCAATGACAGACCGCCTCGGCGGAATGGTTTCAGGCACCCATTCAATAGGCGTGATAATGTCAGACTATGACAATGAATCGCCTGAAACTGAAATTTTCATCAAAAACCTCAACCAGCGTTGCGACACTTTGTTCAGTGAACAATATTATATTGTAGGCGAGTCAGTTATGTTTAACGAGATGAAGGAAAGCTTCGGTCGGGAAATGTTCATTGTGACGATTTTCACCATACTCGTCATATTCCTGATAGTGACCCTGACCTTCCGTTCTCCCTTCATCGCCGCCATTCTGGTGATGACGGTGATGTCAGCGGTCTTCGTCAATGTCACCGCAAGCGGAATCGGTGGCCGCACCCTGTTGTATCTCGCCTACCTTATAGTCCAGAGCATACTGATGGGCGCAACCATCGACTACGGCATCCTGCTCACTACATATTTCCGGGAAAACGGTGACCTGAAGGAAGCCTTCCGCGGCTCTGTGGGTACGATAATGACTTCCGGTACGATAATGGTCCTTGTACCCGGAATAATGGCCGTCTCGCTGAACGACGCTATGATAGCGCCGATCGTCGGCAACCTGTCCATAGGCGCTCTGACGGCAGTGGCGCTGATTATGTTCGTAATGCCCGGCGTGCTTTCGCTGTACGGGAAAAGGAAAAACGGTAAAAACAGACAATAACAGATGGACTCTCCTATCTTCACGCCCGTGACAATCGGGCCGGTAACATTGCGCAACAGGGTGATACGCTCTGCCGCATTCGAGAATATGGCATACGGCAACAGCCCTTCGAAGGACCTGTTCGACTATCATACGGCCGTTGCGCGCGGCGGCGTCGGAATGACCACCCTCGCCTACGCCTCTGTGGCAAGGTCAGGGCTCTCTTTCGACGGGCAACTGTGGATGAGGCCTGAGATAGTCCCCGGTCTGAAGAAGATAACGGATGCCGTTCACGCAGAAGGGGCGAAGGCATCCATCCAGCTCGGCCACTGCGGGAATATGACTCACCGCGCCACCTGCGGCTGCACTCCGGTCGGGGCTTCATCAGGGTTCAATCTCTACTCACCCACCTTCGTCAGGGGCCTCAGGCGTGATGAGATAATGCAGTTGGTGAAGGATTTCGGCACCGCAGTCGGGCTCGCCCGGGATGCGGGTTTCGACTGCGTCGAGATTCACGCCGGACACGGCTACCTCATCAGTCAGTTCCTTTCGCCCTACACCAACCACCGCCACGATGAGTTCGGAGGCTCTTTGGACAACAGGATGCGTTTTATGAGAATGGTCATCGGGGAGGTTATGCGGGTTGCCGGTAACGATATGGGAGTGATAGTGAAGATGAATATGCACGACGGCTTCCGCAAGGGTATGCAGACAGACGAGTGCATCGAAGTGGCGAAGGAACTCGAAAGGCTCTCAGTCCACGCCATCGTACTTTCGGCAGGGTTTGTCAGCAAGGCGCCTATGGAGGTTATGCGTGGAGCGATGCCTCTCAAGACCCTTTCCTACTATATGGATATGAGGAAGTTCTGGTGGCTCAAGGCCGGGCTTGGAATTGCCGGCAGGGCTATGATACCCACCGTCCCCTTCAAGGAGGCATATTTCCTCGAGGAGGCCCGAAAGTTCAGGGCCGCCGTGAAACTGCCTCTGATATATGTCGGAGGTCTGATATCGAAGGCCGCTATGGAGGAGGTGCTTGAAGCCGGTTTCCAGGGCCTGCAGGTTGCCCGTGCGCTGGTCCACGACACCGATTTCGTAAACAAACTGCACAGCGGTGAGATAGAGTGCAGCGGATGCAGGCATTCCAACTACTGTATCGGCCGTATGTACACTCTTGAAATGAAGTGCCATCACTGCGTGGATAACCTGCCTGAAAAACTCCGCAGGGAGGTGGAAAAGGCCGAGAGGACATTATGAATGCTCTGATAACAGGCGGAAGTTCCGGAATGGGACTCGAATACGCACGGCAGCTTGCCGTGAAGGGCTGCAGGCTGCTCATTGTAAGCAACCGTGAGGACGAACTGCAGCAGGCCCGAGGTATGCTCATATCCACATACGGCGCTGACGTGATTGCGCACTGCGCCGACCTTGCGGCCCCCGACGCCGCCGATGCGCTCCACCGGTGGTGCGCGGGAATCGGTTTCATCCCTGACATCCTCATCAACAACGCGGGGATGTTCTTCTGGAAGGAACTCGAGCCGGCCGACCTGCCGCGTGCCGAAGCCATAATGCATCTGCATATGCACACGCCCACCCGGCTTTGCATACTTTTCGGTGACGATATGAAGAAACGCGGCTCGGGTTACATACTCAATATGGCATCGATGGCAGCCGAACTGCCCGTCCCGGGCATCACGCTCTATTCAGCCACCAAGGCCTATCTGAAGAGCTTCGGCAAGTCGCTCCACTTTGAGATGCGCCCCTATGGGATCGGCGTCACGACCGTATGCCCCGCAGCCATCGCCACCCCCCTCTACAAGCTGAAGCCCAGCCTTATGGACTTCGGGGTGAAGATCGGTGTCATCAAGACTCCGCGATGGCTCGTAAAGAAGGCGCTCAAGGGGATGTTCAAGCGCCGCAGGTGCGTTGCGCCGGGATTTATGAACATATATCTCCCTCCCCTGATAGCCATCCTGCCCCACCGGGCCGTCGACAGACTATGGAAAAGGTTCAGATAGCGGCGGTGCTCAACCTCACGCCCGACTCGTTCTGCTCCCGGAGCAGGACCACCTCCGCAGAGGAGGCGGCCTTGCGTATGCTCCGTATGGCGGAAGAAGGGGTGGACATAATTGACATAGGTGCGGTCAGCACCCGTCCCGGCGCCGGGTATGTAAACCCCGGGGAGGAATGGTCACGGCTCGAGAGCGTCATCACCAACCTTTCGCTCGGGAAGCCCTCACTTCCAGGAAACATACGGATATCCATCGACACCACCCGCAGCGCAACGGTCAGAAAAGTTCACGGCCTTATAGGCGACATCATAGTCAATGACATATCCGCCGGAGAGGATGACCCCCTTATGCTTTCCACTGCGGCAGAACTCGGCCTGACCTTCATAGCGATGCACCGAAGGGGCGATCCGCGTACAATGGACAGCCTCTGCGACTATCCTCAGGGCGTAGTGAGGGCTGTCACGGACTATTTCAGGGATTTCGAGGCAAGGGCTGCGGAGGCCGGTCTGAAAGACTGGATACTCGACCCGGGATTCGGATTTGCCAAGACCGACAGGCAGAACATCGAACTGCTTGAGAATCTGGGCGTCTTCCTTCAGTTCGGGCGTCCCGTCCTGGCAGGAATTGCCGACAAGCGCTTCACTCACGGACGCACAAAAGAATTCGAGGCCCTCGCCATTCGTAACGGAGCCTCGATAATCAGGATTCACTTATAGGAAAACCTCGTCCTATTCCCACTCTATGGTGCCTGTAGGCTTGGGAGTGAGGTCGAAGAGCACGCGGTTCACTCCGGGCACCTCGGCGGTGATGCGGCGGGTGATGTGGCAGAGAAGTTCGAAAGGCACATCCTCCACGGTTGCGGTCATTGCGTCACGGGTGTTGACGGCACGGATGATTACCGGCCAGTCATAGGTACGCCTGCCATCCTTCACGCCGGTTGACTTGAAGTCGGGAACCACGGTGAAATACTGCCATACCTTGCCTTCCAGGCCGTTCTTTGCAAATTCCTCACGGAGTATGGCGTCGGAAGAGCGGACTGCTTCGAGACGGTCGCGGGTGATTGCGCCGGTGCAGCGGACGCCGAGCCCGGGGCCGGGGAAGGGCTGACGGAACACCATATTGTCAGGAAGGCCGAGAGCCTTGCCGACCACTCTCACCTCATCCTTGAAGAGAAGTTTGATGGGCTCCACCAGTTCGAACTTGAAATCGTCGGGAAGGCCGCCGACATTGTGATGTGACTTGACGCCGTCAGATTCGAGAATGTCGGGGTAGATGGTGCCCTGCGCGAGGAATTCGATGCCATCCAGCTTGCGGGCCTCCTCCTCGAAGACGCGGATGAACTCGCCGCCTATGATCTTACGCTTCTTCTCGGGATCCTCCACGCCTGCCAGCGCGTCCAGGAAACGGTCAACGGCATCGACATATATCAGATTGGCATTCATCCTGTTGCGGAAAACATCGACAACCTGTTCGGGTTCTCCCTTGCGCAGGAGCCCGTGATTGACGTGAACGCAGACCAGCTGACGGCCGACCGCCTTTATCAGCAGCGCTGCGACCACCGAGGAATCCACACCGCCCGAAAGGGCCAGGAGGACCTTGCGGTCACCCACCTGCCTGCGGATTTGGTCTGTCTGTTCGGAAATGAATTGTTCTGCGAGTTCCTGAGTGGTTATGCGGACCATATTCTCAGGGCGGATGTCTGTATTTGCCATATCGTATTCGTTTTGATGCGCAAATATAGAAAACTTCGCAAAACAAGTTATCTTTGTGGAAACAAAAAAAGGCAACGCTATGAAAAAAGTTCATTTCATCTCACTGGGCAGCGCAATCATCATCATCCTGGTGATGGTTTCCTGCTGCACCACCATCGACTCCGCATCAGTCGGTATCCGTTTCAAGAAATGGTCGTCCAACGAAAACCTGCGCGGCGGTGTGGAAGGCACCTGCAAGGGATGGGTATGGTTCAACCCCATCACGGAGCAGATATTCGAATACCCGACCTACGTCCAGCGTCTGACATACGATCCGTTCACCGTCAACCCCAAGGACGGTTCGATATTCTCCATGACCCCCACCCTGGCCTATCAGATTGATGAAAGCAAGGTTACGGAAATCTTCATCAAATACCGAAAGCCCGTGCGCGACCTCGAGCGGGGCTATATAAACACCTGCATATTCGAGGCCTACCGCACCTGCGCCAACAACTACACTTCCGACGAACTGATGGCCAACCGCGCCCGTTTCGAGACGGAGGTCCGCTCGCGCCTTGACGAATCGATGTCGCAGGAAGGATTCATCGTGCGTGAGTTCACCACCAAGATCGATCCGCCCGCATCACTCACAGAGGCCATCAATGCCAAGAACGAAGCCACCCAGAATGCTCTCAAGGCTGAAAACCGCGTGAAGGAGGCCGAGGCCGAGGCGAAGATCGCCATAGCGAAGGCCGAAGGCGAGGCACAGGCCCTGAAGATTCAGGGTGACGGCGAAGCCTACTACAACAGGGTCGTGGCCGCATCCCTCAACGACCTTCTGGTGCGACAGTACGCCGTAGAGAAATGGAACGGAGAACTTCCCACCTACAACGGTGGCGGAGCCCTTCCATTCCTGAACATAACAAAATAGGAAGTTGTTCGTCTTTATTAAGAATTCAAGTTTCGTTATGAAAGCATTCATTACATTCGCCGCCGTTCTGGCAGCCTCATTCTCCAGCCTTTTGTCCTGCTTCCCCAGCAATACGTCAGCGGAGTCGGGCAAGGTGTTCGAAAAGGAGTACACTTTCGGATATTTCAATGAAATCAAGGTCGGGAGCGCCTTTGAGGTGAACCTTGTCAAGGGCGACACCTACAGGGTGTATGTCTCCGTCCCCGAAGCGTTCGAGAAGAGTCTCGTCGTCAAGGTCAACGGGGAAGAACTGACCGTAAGGATGAAGGACGGCTTCAATGTCAGGAAGTTCTCCTTCAGGGATCTGAAATTCAAGGCCACGGTCACGGTTCCCGAATTCAAGGAAATAGAACTGTCAGGCGCGTCCGAACTCTTCTGCAACGATACCTTCAACGGCAGTGAAGTATATGTCGGATGTTCCGGCGCAAGCCACGTGGAAAAGCTCTGCTTGAACTGCAACTCCCTTGATATAGAGTGTTCAGGGGCATCCAGGGTCAGGATTGAGGCCAACTGCCACGAGGCCGATGTCGAATGTTCCGGCGCAAGCAAAGTCATACTTGAAGGCTCCGCCGACAAATTTGAGATAGAATGCTCGGGTGCATCCTCCTGTGACGCTGAAAAGTTCGAAGCGCACAGAGTGTCCGTGGACAACTCCGGCGCTTCGTCTTCTACGGTCTTCGCTCTGGAGGCTATGAAGGTGGAACTCTCCGGCGCTTCAACCTGCCGCTACAGGGCGGGCGTGAACACAAACCTCAACGTCATCGAGATCTCCGGGGCGAGCTCCCTCAAGAGAATCGATTAGGACAGTTCCTCTGCAAGGGAATCCGCTGAAACCTGTCGCTGCTCGCCGCTCGACAGGTTTTTCAGTGTAACACAACCCGCCGCGAGTTCATCACCGCCCACAATGGCAAGATAAGGTATCGCCTTGCGGTCGGCATATTCGAACTGCTTCCTGAGCTTGGCATTCTCGGGATATATCTCACAGCCGATTCCTGCGGCACGCAGGTTTTTCATAAGTCTGAGGCAGAAGTTTCTCTCCTCCACGCCCATATTGGTGAACAGCACCCTGACTCCGGCAACGGCATCCTTGGGGAACCTGTCAAGGCCTTTGAGGACATCGTAGATGCGGTCGGCTCCGAAGGATATGCCCACACCGGACATACCGGGAAGGCCGAAAATGCCTGTCAGGTCGTCGTAGCGTCCGCCTCCGCAGATGCTGCCTATCTCGAAATCGAGAGCCTTGACCTCGAATATCGCTCCGGTGTAGTAGTTCAGTCCGCGGGCCAGGGAAAGGTCCATCTCCACCTTCTGTGAGATGCCTGCGGCATCGACGAGGCAGAAGAGTTCCTCAAGTTCCGCCAGGCCCTTGAGACCTGTCGTGGAGGACGCAAGGACGCCCTTCATCACCTCCATCTTGGAGGCCGTCGTACCGCTGAGGGTCAGGACAGGTTCGATGACCGCTATCTGAGCGGCGCTCAGGCCGCGTGAAGAGAGTTCCTCCTTCACCGCATCGAGGCCTATCTTGTCCATCTTGTCTATGGCCACGGTGACATCGATGAGCTTGTCGGGGCAGCCGGCCACTTCAGCAAGGCCGGAAAGTATCTTGCGGTTGTTGACCTTGATGCATACATTCACGCCGAAACGCCCGAAGACCATATCGACCATCTGTATCATCTCGAGTTCGTTCACCAGACTGGGGCTGCCTATCACATCCACGTCGCACTGGTAGAATTCGCGGTAACGGCCCTTCTGCGGTCTGTCGGCGCGCCATACGGGCTGCATCTGACAGCGTTTGAAGGGGAAGGCCAACGAGTCCCTGTGCTGCACCACGAAACGGGCGAAGGGAACGGTAAGGTCATAGCGCAGGCCCTTCTCGCACACTTTCATTGAAAGGGCGTTGCTGCCCAGCGAGAAGTCTGCGTCGGCGAATGCGTCGCCGGAGTTCAGAATCTTGAAGAGGAGCTTGTCCCCCTCATCACCATACTTGCCCAGCAGCGTGGAGAGGTTCTCCATAGCCGGAGTCTCGATGGGCGAGTAGCCGAAGAGCTTGAATACGGATCGTATTGTGTCGAAAATATAGTTGCGGAGGGCCATCTCAGCCGGTCCGAAATCACGTGTCCCCTTTGGTATCGAAGGTTTCTGAGCCATTATTCCACTATTTATCATTCTTGTCAGGGGCAGGCTTCTGAACTTCTTCAGCGCTGAATCCCTGTTTCACTATTGCAACTGCAAGCGCCTCCTTGTCGGTTTTGGAAGCATCATACTTGAACCATACGGTCCTGTCATCAAGATTGACCTTCAGGTCCTTCACGCCCTTTTCATAAGGGAGAAGGGCCTCGAGCTTCTTCACGCAGTTGGCGCAGTCGATGCTGGTTATGAATGTAACCTCCTGAAGGTCAGCGGAAGCCTTCTTCTGCTGCTTCTGGGCCGATGCGGGGAAGGAAACGCCTGCCACAAGGAAAAGGGCAGCTGCAAGAGTCAAAAATCTTTTCATATCGTTGTATGTTATTCTTTCCAAATTGTCAAGCGCAGTCCGGCATAAAACTTTGCGCCCATAAGGGGGCCCCATACCACTGATGCGTTGAAATCCCGGGAGAAGGGATCCCCGGAGGAGATGATGGCGTTCTCCTGACGGAAACCGGTGAGGTTCTCTCCGCCCACATAGACGTCAAAGTTACGGAATTTTCTGGTTACCTGCGCGAAAAGCTGCGGATAAACGGGGGTCTGCTCCATCCCGTAGGCAACTGAGGCAAAGCGGGGAAGTTTCATCGGACCGTTGATCTGCGCAGTGAAGTCGAATATCCACTTGTTCATAGGAAGGGCATACTGCACGTTGAGCACGCCCTTGAAACGGCTCGTCATAGGGCGCTCAACGAGGCCCTGCCCATGAAGAGTCACCTTGGATTCGGTATATCTGAAGGTTGCCACGAAGTTCAGCCTTTCGACGGGAGTCACAGAAAAATCCGCCTGGAAGGTGTTGGTGTATGCCCGGCCGTCGAGATTATAGAAGACAACGGCATTCGGAAGGAGTTCCTGGTCGGCGATGACCTGGCTGTTGAAGGAACTGTGGAACCAGTCGATACTGACCGAGTTGTTTTCACCCTCACCGAAAGGAAGGTAGGCCGTGAGGTTGCCTCCGAAAGTCCAGGCGTCCTCAAGGTCGGGACTTTCATACTGACTTATGAAGCTGTAGCCGGTCGAAAGCGCACCCAGGTTGTCGGCAAGGACGGCTGGGGAGCGGAATCCGCGGCCTGCGGAGGCGCGGAAGACGAGGTCGTCGGTGAAATTGTACCTGACATTGGCGCGCGGAGCGAAAAGCAGCCCATACACGCTGCTCCAGTCCACACGGGCGCCGGCGACCACGGTCACCTTGTCACCGTAGAGATAGGTGTATTCGCCGAATGCTCCGGTCAGGACCTCGCGTCTGGCATCGAGCCATTCCTGTTCGGGGCCGGAGGGCCTTCCATCAGGAAGGGGTGAAGTCCGGGTCTGCTCCGAGGAGTCGTCATAACGCAGCGACAGACCGGCCGTGAAGTGGTGGTTCCCGTTGTCCTGATTCTGGTAGAGAAGGTTAGCCAGACCGCTTGAAAGGCCTGAGTTGTAGGGACGCCTGCCGAATGAGCTTCGGGACTCATAGCGTGACCAGTCGAGAACAAGGGCAATGTTGGACGTGTTGTCGGCGTTCAGGGGTATGCCCAGCTTGCTGTAGGCATTGTAGTAGCCGTTGTGTATGTCGGACCGCCACAGGACGTCGGAGGGGCCGTTGCCCGACATCTGGCCTCCGGTGCGTCTGTCGTCGAGTATCTGCACTCCGAAGCGCCACTGCACGCCGCCGGCGGGGGCATAGAGCCAGCGGCTTGAGAAATTGACGTGGGTCTTCAGGGGGTCATCCATAAAGCCGTCGGAGTTGTGGTCCATCTCCTTGAACTGGCGGGAGAAGTGGATGAGATTGACCGTGCTCCAGGAGGATCCGAACTGCAGCGACGAGGCGGCGTTGCCCTCGAGCATCGAATCCGAACTGCCGTAGAGCTGAAGGAAGAAGGGCTTCTCATCCGTAGGCTTGCGGTGTTCCACGTTTATCTGGCCCGTGATGGCTTCAAAGCCGTTTATCACCGAAGAAGGGCCCTTTGCTATCTGTATGCTTTCCAGCCACTGCCCCGGCACGTAGGACATACCGAAAGGAGAGGCCACGCCCCGCATCACGGGTCGGTTTTCATCGAGCATCTGGGTGTAGGAGCCGGAGAGCCCGAGCAGCTTTATCTGCTTTGCTCCTGTCACGGCATCGGCATAGCCGACCGTGACAGAGGCGGAGTTCTCGAAACTTTCCGAAAGATTGCAGCAGGCCATCTTGCAGATGCCTGCGGCGGTGATCACCTCGGTGCGTATGCCTGACATACGGGATATGTAATTGCCCTCCTGACGGCCTATGACGCGGCTTTCGGAGAGAAGGTTCTCACCGTTTATGTAGAATTCGAGGGAGGTCAGGCCCCTGGAATAGAACAGCGTGTCCTTCGTATAACCGACATAAGTGGCTACGAGCGTCGCGTTTTCAGCGCCTGCGGCGTTGAAGATGATGCGGCCGTCCCCATCGGCTTCGATCAGCCTGCCCTGTTCAAGCCAGAAAACCTGGGCGAAGGGCAGAGGCTCGGGCTTTGATGAGGATGCATCGTAGACCGTTCCGGGAATATATTGGGAGTAGGCCCCTACAGCGAGGAACAGGAAGAAAAAAAGCGCTGCGAACCTTTTCATTATGTATCTGTTTAGTCATTCTTATAAAATAACTTGGTAATCTTTATGAGTCTTGTTTCGTCCTTTGAATTTGTCATTCAGTCACGTAGCCCGCTACGCTCCTTCATTTCGCATTCAAAATCCATAAACAATCCTTCATAAATCTTTTACCAACTTATTTTTTCGTCATTCCTTAGGAATGCAAAATTACTAATATTGCTTATCTTTGCAAAAACTATTCCCATCAATACGATGAAAGGATTCTTCAAATACACGCTGGCAGCATTTGTAGGCTGCGTCCTGGCTATACTGATCGGCACCTGGATGATAATCGGTGCGGTAAGTTCCATCAGTTCGTCCATCAATTCCAAGCCTTCGACGGCAATTCCCCAGAACGCCATACTCAAGATCGACTTCAAGGAAAAGATTGCCGAGCAGGATGCACGCAACCCATTCTCAGACCTGCAGCTTCAGGGTATGGCCGTCAACACCGGCAGCTCGATAGGTATGCTCAAGGCCGTCCGCGCACTTGAAACCGCAGCGCAGGACCCGTCGATAAGGTTCCTTTTCATCAACACCGACAACGCCGACCTGACCGACATCACCTCGCTTGAGGAGTTCCGCAGAGCCATCTGCGCCTTCAAGGAGTCCGGCAAGGCCGTCGTGGCATACGGAAGCCATTTCTCCAACGCCGGCTACTACATAGCCTCCGCTGCCGACAAGGTCATCATCAACAAGTACGGCGATTTCCTTGTGACCGGCATCTCCTCACAGCTGTTCTTCCTGAAGGACATACTCGACAAAAGCGGTGTCAACATACAGCTCATACGGCACGGAAAATACAAATCCGCCGGTGAGATGTTCATAGCCAGCAACATCAGCGAGGCCAACCGCGAACAGAACCAGGCTATGATATCCTCCATCTGGGACAGCTGGTGCAAGGATATCGCCGCATCGAGGGACTTCACTGCAGAGCAGTTCAACTCCTGGATAGACAACCTCTCCCTGACCACCACAGACCGCCTTCTTGAACTGGGCATCGTTGACGAAGCTTGGTACGGCAATCAGCTGGAGGACTACCTCTGCACCCTTTCAAGCGTCGACAAGCCCGCCGACCTGAAGTTCGTGCCCTTTGCCGGCTATGCCGACACCAAGGTGAAGAAGGACTACAAGGTGCGCGAGAAAGTGGCCGTAATCTATGCCGACGGTGAGATAGCGACCGGCTCCCAGGAAGAGGGCATCGCCTCCGAGCGCTTTGCAGGCATCATATCCAAAGTGCGCCGCGACTCCACCGTCAAGGCTGTCGTCCTGAGAGTCAACTCTCCCGGAGGAAGCGCCCAGGCCGCAGAAATCATCCGCAACGAACTTTCACTGCTCAAGCAGACCAAGCCCGTGGTGGCGAGCATAGGCAACTATGCCGCATCGGGCGGATACTGGATCTCCGCAGGCTGTGACAGGATATTCACCAACCGCACGTCACTGACCGGCTCGATAGGCGTGTTCTCCATCGTGCCGGATTTCAGCGGCACCGCAGCCAAGCTCGGAGTCAGGGCAGTCACGATAAGCAGCAACAGACACGGTGATATGATGAGCGTGCTCCGTCCGCTTGACGGCGCCGAGACGGAATATATGACTTCGATGGTGGAGAAGGTATATTCCGACTTCACTTCCGTGGTCTCCGAGGGACGCGGCATTTCCGTGGAAAGAGTTGACTCTCTCGGCCAGGGACGCGTATGGACAGGGGCCGAAGCCCTTGAGACAGGCCTGGCCGACGAGGTTGGAGGCCTTGTGGATGCCATCGGCTACGCATCCGGCCTGGCCTGCCTGACGGATTACAGGGTGGTGGAATATCCCGCTCCCGCAGATCCCGTGACCCATATCCTCAACCAGCTGTCCGGCAACAAGGGCGGTGAACAGAGCGATCCCCTGGCCTCCCTGACCGGAATTTACAGGGACATCCTCTCCGATGGAGGCACTGTCTGCGCAAGGATGGAATACATTTACGATTTCAGATAACAGCACCAAACCAATGGCGATGAAATACACACCGGTCCTTCTGCTCACCGGTTATCTGGGCAGCGGCAAGACTACACTTCTGAACCGTATTCTGAACAACCGCAAGGGTGTCAGATTCGCCGTGATAGTCAACGACATAGGAGAAGTCAACATAGATGCCGACCTTATCCAGAAAGGCGGTGTGGTAGGTCAGCGGGACGACAGCCTGGTGGCTCTGCAGAACGGATGCATCTGCTGCACGCTCAAGATGGACCTTGTCAGGCAGCTCAGCGACATCGTCTCGATGGACAAGTTCGACTATATAGTCATTGAGGCCAGCGGCATCTGCGAGCCGGCACCGATAGCACAGACCATCTGCCAGATACCGAGGCTTCTGGGTGAGGAATACACCGCCGACGGCATTGCCAGACTGGACTGCGTTGTGACCGTGGTTGACGCCCTGCGTCTCAGGGACGAGTTCAACGGCGGTCTCGACCTTATGAATGAAAACCTCGACGAGGAGGATATCGAGAACCTCGTCATCCAGCAGATAGAATTCTGCAACATAGTGCTTCTGAACAAGGCCGCAGAAGTATCCGGGGACGAACTGGGACGCATAAGGGCGATAGTACGCTCTCTCCAGCCCAAGGCGGAGATAATCGAATGCAACTACGGTGACGTCGACCTCGACAGGATACTCTCCACAGGCCTTTTCGACTTCGACAGCGTGGCTTCTTCCGCCGCCTGGCTTCAGGAGGTGGAATCCCGTCACGACGATGACGACCAGGATGACGACGACCACGACGGGCATCACCACCACCATCACCACGACGATGAAGGTGAGGCCGAGGAATACGGCATCGGCACATATGTCTATTATGAACGCCGCCCCTTCGACATCAACCGTTTCGACGATTTCGTAGCGCGGAAATGGCCCAAGGAGGTCATACGCGCCAAGGGCATCTGCTATTTCGAGGACGAAGCGGACCTCTGCTTCCTCTTCGAGCAGGCAGGAAGGCAGGTATCACTCAAGAACGCCGGGCAATGGTATGCCACGGTGCCCAACGACGAACTTGCAGCCCTTCTGGAGCGCGAGCCCGCCCTTGCAAGGGACTGGGATGACAAATACGGGGACCGTATGCAGAAACTCGTGTTCATCGGCCGCAATCTCGACAGAGAAAAAATCCGCGAAGCGCTTGACAGCTGCATCGCGGACACTTATCACTGGTAGAACGCTTGTCAGAACTTGAATCCCAGCGTGAAGATCAGTTTGCTTGACCTGGGAAGGGTCTCGTATGTAAGCCCGGGAAGGCCGTCGTATTCGCCATACAGGGTATAGGACTCCCACTGCCTGGGATTGAGGCTCTGCTGGAAGGCGAAGTCGAAATGAATGCCTTCCGCGATTCTCAGGCCGAAACCGAGCGACCAGTTCCTTCTGGAGGAGTCGAACGACTTTTCGGCCGATGCGAAATAGTTGTATCCGCCACGGAGGGAGAATCCCGGGGTGACCCTCAGTTCCGCGCCTATACGGAGATTGCCCGCATTGCGGAATTCCTTTTCTATCACATCGTTCTCGCCGGAGAATTCCCTGGGATTGCGGTTGTAGTCCATCATCCTGATGCTGCTGTAGTCGGCCTCCTCATAATCGACGCTGACAAGACCGCGATGTCCTATGGTCAATGCACCGCCTACGCTCCATCGCAGAGGGGTGGCCACCCTGTAGGAATATTCATAGTCGGGTGTGGACCGCTGGGCTCCGAAGCCGTCGGAGAATCGGGATGACATCGTTGTGCTCCAGAAGTCAGTCAGGTCATACCAGGTCGGGGTGGTGAAGGTGGCGCCAAGACGCAGGTTTGCGATGGGACGCCAGATGATGCCGAACTTCGCATTCACTCCCGAACCCACCGTGGACTGGTAATAGTTCCTGGTCATACTGTTGAAATTGGTGGCGAAGTCGGAGAGGTTGACCCCTTCCTCGAGATATTCCTCGCTCAGGTCAAGCGCCAGGGAGTAGAGGTTGAAATTGATGCCGAAATAGAGTTTGTCGGAGATATTGGCGCCCACATTGAATGCAAACTCATCGATGCCTCCGGATGTCTTCCTGAAGAAGGACTGTTTCAGAAGGCCCGCCGTATAGAGGTCCCCGTCCCCGTTTATGTTCTCCGTGGCTCCTATGTAGTCGGTGTCGCTGTCACCCAGGTTGTTGATAAGGCCCGTCTGCCAGGCAAGGATCGAATTGACGGGTACATCATAACAGAATGGATCCTCGGCAGAGAGCAGGGAGCGGTCCAGCCCGTAGGAGTTGTATGCTATGTAGCCGGGCAATGTGCTCTGATTGTTGAAGTTGGCCGTGGTGGAGCAGGAGTTGAAACTGCGGGTGCGGTTGTAGGCGAAGCCGAAATTGATGCTTACAAGGCCGGAATAGTTGCCGGTGTCGAACACCGCCACGCCCCCGGCGTTGGAAAGGTGGGTGCGGGTGTCCTTGTATGATGAAAGGGTGTTGGTCCCGTCGCTGTTGTTGAAGCCGGAAGACTGGGATGAGAAGGGATTCACCCCGAGACTGAGAGTGAATTCGTTCCTGTTCATCACGGCCGTCGAGGCGGGGTTGATTGAAATCGCGCCCATATCACCGCCCAGGGCGGTGAACGCGTTGCCCATCGCCACAGTGCGGGCCGTGCCTTCATAATCCACCTTTGAGAAATTGAGGGCATCGTAAGCCGACTGGGCTGATATGGTGTTGCAGGCCAGCATAACGGCCAGTGCTGCAATTATGTTCTTTCTTGTCATAGCCTTGGTATTAAGAATCTGTTTATCTTCTGCCGCCCACGTGTCCGCCGCCTCCGCCTCCGCCGCTGTGGCCGCCTCCGCTGAAGCCTCCACCGCCGCTATATCCTCCACCGCTGTGGCTGCTGCGGCCGCCCGAGCTTGTCGAACTGCTGGATGAACGGCTCGTCGAAGTGTTTGAACGGTTCGTCGAAGTGCTTGGAGTGCTGTTTGACGAACTGCGGCTGGAAGTGCTGCGTCCTGAGGTTGATACGGAAGATCTGCTCCCGGAAACGCTCCCGGAAACGCTCCCGGAGCTTCTGGAAGTGCTGATTCCACTGCCGGTTGATGACCTTCCGTATGAGGAGGTGGTACGTGTCGAGCTGCCTGCGGCACGAACGCCCGGTGTGGCGCCGGTGCCTCCTGTTATGTGCGTTGACCTGCGGGTGCCGTCGGCAGTCTGACCGGAGGTGCCTGTGTTGCGCACCCTGCGGGCTCCGTTGTGTGTCTGTGAAGAGTTCTCGAACGACCTGCGGGAGTCGTTGCGGCGCAGATCCGAACGTACCGCCATTCCACCGTCGGTGCGGTGAGAGCCGCTGTAGCGAATGTCACGGTTGTCATATATCGGACCTGGGCCATAGTACCAGTACCTGTCATACCAGCCGTAGCGGTACCAGGGGTCATACCAGCCCCAGCCAAAGCCCCATCCGTAATAGAAGGGGTCGAAGTACCAGGGGTCGTACCAGCCCACATAGCCGTAGCAGAAAGGCCCGTACCATCCGCCGTAATAAGCGGGGTTGTACCGGCCGTACACCCAGGGGCTGTACCAGCCGTGGAGAGGAGAGTACCAGTAATAGCTGATGCCCCACCAGGGATTGTACCAGGCATCGTCCCACGCGTTGACATTGATGTTTATGGTATAGTCGGGGCTGTCGAACCTGTGAAGACGCTCCTCGTAAGAAAGGCCGTCCTCGTATATGAGGTAAGTCTCGCCGGGTTTGGCGTCAATCTCAACCACACCGTTATCGTCGAAGAAAAGGACGTCATCGACAGCCGCCACTGTGGTTCCGGAACCTTGGCGGTCGGCGGCACGAAGCCTCTCCAGCTCCGCCTGAGCTGCGGCGCGGGCCTCCATACGTTCCCTGTCGGGCCTTGCGTAGATGGCGTCATCGTTCCAGGACGAGCCGGAATTGACCACTATCACGCCGCATCCTGTAAGAGTCATTGACCCGAGGATGAGTGCAAAAATGAAAGTGTTCTTCATAAATTGGTCCTCCTTAAAGATAAAATTCTTAATTTTGCGGCGCTCCGCCAAAAGGCGGGAACTGTAAACTTAAGACAAAAATAACAACTTTTATACCAATAACCAACGATTCATTATGGCAAAGGAAGTGACAAACAGGGAGGACAACTATTCCCAGTGGTACAACAATCTTGTGGTAAAAGCAGATCTTGCTGAAAATTCAGCAGTTAGGGGCTGTATGGTGATCAAGCCCTACGGATATGCGATATGGGAGAAGATGCACGAAAATCTTGACAGGATGTTCAAGGAGACCGGTCATCAGAACGCCTACTTCCCCCTTTTCATCCCCAAGTCCTTCCTCAGCCGTGAGGCCGAGCACGTCGAAGGCTTTGCAAAGGAATGCGCCGTGGTGACCCACCACCGCCTTATGAACGACCCGAACGGCAAGGGTGTGGTCGTCGACCCCGACGCAAGGCTTGAAGAGGAACTCGTGGTCCGCCCCACTTCCGAAACCATCATCTGGAACACCTACAAGGGCTGGATCAAGTCGTGGCGCGACCTTCCGCTTCTGATCAACCAGTGGGCCAACGTCGTGCGCTGGGAGATGCGTACCCGTCTGTTCCTCCGCACCGCGGAATTCCTCTGGCAGGAGGGCCATACCGCCCACGCCACCAGGCAGGAAGCCGTCGCCGAGGCCGAGCGTATGATACAGGTCTATGCAAAGTTTGCTCGTGACTATATGGCAGTGCCGGTTGTCGTCGGCCACAAGACCGAGTCGGAACGGTTTGCCGGAGCGGTAGACACCCTCTGCATCGAGGCGATGATGCAGGACGGAAAAGCCCTGCAGGCAGGCACATCCCACTTCCTCGGACAGAATTTCGCAAAGGCATTCGAAGTGCAGTTCGCCAACAAGGAAGGCGGTCTCGAATATGTATGGGCAACTTCGTGGGGCGTTTCAACCCGCCTTATGGGTGCCCTGATAATGGCTCACAGCGACAACAACGGTCTGGTTCTTCCCCCCAGGCTCGCGCCCATACAGGTTGTGCTTGTTCCGATCTACCGCAGCGACGAGGAGCGTGACGCCATCCTCGGAAGGATGGACTCCATCAAGTCGGAACTCACCGCGGCCGGTCTTTCAGTGAAGGTCGACGACCGTGACAACCTCCGCCCCGGCTTCAAGTTCGCCGAATGGGAGCTCAAGGGAGTGCCCGTACGCATTGCGATAGGCCCCCGCGACCTTGAGGCCGGCAATGCCGAACTCGCCCGCCGCGACACGCTCACCAAGGAAATCGTGCCTCAGGAAGGCCTCGCACAGCGTCTGGTTGCCCTTATGGACGAAATTCAGGACAACATCTACCGCAAGGCTCTCGACTTCCGTCAGAAGAACGTCTACAAGGTAGACACATGGGAGGAATTCAAGGAAAAAATCGAGGAAGGCGGCTTCCTGCTCTGCCATTGGGACGGAACGGCCGAAACCGAGGCCAGAATACAGGAGGAGACCAAGGCCACCATACGCTGCATCCCCGTCGACTCCTTCGTAGTGGAGGAGGAAGGCAAATGCGTTTATTCAGGCAAGCCCTCACACCGCAGGGTGATTTTTGCACGTGCATACTAAGAAGCTGTTTAAGCTTCTAAGAATTTGTTTTAAACGTTACAATATGAAAAATTCCAGCACCATACTGACAGCGCTTGCCATTCTGGCAGCCACCTTTGCCGCCAATGCGCAGCAGATTGCCGCTGAAGGACAGTACACACAGACAAAGGACGCCTCGTGGGAGATCTGCGAAGCCATCGCCGACAGGATTGCCGACAATCCCGAAGAGGCATACACTCCCGCTCCCGCCCCCAAATATTGGGACAGGGGCATCGTGACACAGCTCGGCTTCTCACAGGTATCCCTTACCAACTGGGCCGCCGGCGGTTACGGTTCGATTGCGATGAACGCTTACGGCAAGGCCTTCGCCAACTACAAGAAGGATGAGATGATATGGGAGAACCAGTTGGAAGTCGGCTACGGGTTCATCCAGTCATTCGTCGAGGACGGTTTCAAGAAGAGTGATGACCGCTTCAATCTCGACAGCAAATGGGGCTACAGGATGACCGAAAAACTCTATCTTTCATCGGTATTCCTTTTCAAGACCCAGATGACCCACGGCTTCAACTACCCCGCAGACCAGGAGCCGGTGCTCGTATCAAGGTTCTTCGCCCCCGCGAACGTATCTCTCGGTGTCGGTGCCGACTGGAAGCCCGGTGACTGGATGTCACTCAATTTCGCCCCTCTGACCGGAAAGATCGTCTTCGTGTCAGATCCCGACCTCCGCGCCATCTACGGTAACCGCGAGGACCAGTTCGCCAAGTTCGAACTCGGTGCCCAGCTGAAGATTGACAACAAGTTCACAATAGCGAAGACCTTCCAGATAGGTTCCTCCCTGACCCTCTTCTCCGACTATCTCCACAAGCCGCAGAACGTGGACGTCTATTGGGATGTGTCCCTTACCGGTCAGCTCACCAAGCATCTGGCATTCACCGTGCGCACCAACCTCATCTATGATGACGACATCAAGTTCCTCGACAGGAAGGACAGCGCAGGCAACCCCATCCCCGGTGCCGACAAGATTCCGGGGCTGCAGTTCAAAGAGGCGGCGAGCCTTTCGTTCACCTATGCCTTCGGTGACGCCAAATAGCATATCTCTTCCGGAAGGAGCAATCAATGAATCGGTTCTGCTGGCAGTAAGCGGCGGAATCGATTCGATGTGTTTGGCCAACCTCTTCGCATCCGCCACGCTCTGCAGAAGGTTTGCCATAGCGACAGTCAACTTCCACCTGCGCGGCGAAGAGTCTGACGGCGACCGCGAACTGGTCAGGCAGTGGGCCGGAGAGCGCGGGATAGAGTTCTTCACCACCGATTTCGACACTGAGGATTATGCCCGCCGCAACGGCATTTCGATTGAAATGGCCGCACGCGAACTGCGCTACGGATGGTTTGCGGAAATTATGGAAAAGCACGGCTTCGACCGCCTTGCCACCGCCCACCATCTGGGTGACAGCGCTGAAACTATGATACTCAATCTCCTGCGTGGCACGGGACTTCGCGGAATGGGCGGGATAAGGGCCGACGGAGGCAGAGTCATCCGCCCTCTGGCCGGCTTCACCCGCAGTGAGATAGAGAGGTATGCGCACGACAACGCCGTCGTTTTCCGAGAGGATTCCACCAACCGCGAGTCGGAGTTCGCACGCAACCGCATACGCAATGAGGTGTTCCCCCATTTCGAAAAAATCAACCCTTCCTTCCTGAGGACTTTCGAGAAGGATATGGAGCATTTCAGGGAAGCCGGCGACATTCTGGACGAACAGAGGGAATCCGTCCGCAAAAGACTCTGCGTCACCCCTCCCGAAGGCTGCGAGATGGCATTGTCACTCAGCGCTCTCGATGCCCAGCCGCACTGCAGGTGGTATTTGCGCGAAATCCTCGAGCCATACGGATTCAACGCGGATATGGTGGAGGATATGCTCGGCCGAAGGGATGCGGTCAGCGGAAGGAAATTCATTTCCAGGGACTGGATGCTGGTATCCGACCGCAATGAATTGAGACTCTACCGCAACTGTCCTCCGACAGCCGCGCAGATCATTGTCGAGGTGTTCGACAGGCCCCCCCGGTTCTCATTGATCCCTCCCGAAGGCACGCTCTACGTTGACGCCGACAAGGTCAACCTGCCGCTGCAGACAAGGCTGTGGCGCGACGGAGACCGTTTCCAACCCTTCGGTATGAAGGGAAGCCGGCTTGTGAGCGACTTTCTGAAGGATATCAGACTCGACAGCTTCCTCAAGGAAAGACAGACTGTCGCAACAACTGTCATCCGGGGCGTGGAAATGATAGTGTGCATCCCTCCCCACCGCATTGACGGGCGCTTCCGCATCGGGCCCACGACCGAAAGGATAGCCTCCATAAGGATTGCGGACAAGGAAATCTGATGGGGAATTCCCCTAAAGGAAACTTATGCTTTCGGGGCCTTCTGCACAGAGAAGGTCAAGGGCCGACAGACCCGGGATGAAGCCGTGTTTTGAAGAGAACACCTGGAAATAGGGCCGTACCTGACCGAGGTCGGAAAGGATTGTATTGGGGTGTTTGGGATGGATGGCATAGCGGTAGTCGCCCCGGGGATACTCCTTCACGAAGTCACCTGTCAGGCCCACGGGGGTGCTTATCCCGAAAAGGGAGGCGAGCAGACGGGTCAGGGCCATATTCAGGTCGAAAAGGTATTCGAAACCGCCTTCCATAACGGCATATATGTCGTCCTTGTAGTATTCGAAGAAGGGTGAGGAATTGTAGGCTGAGAAGATGGCCCTTTCGTGGCGCACCACCCAGGGAGTGCTGTAATCTATCCTTATGTCGCGGATACAGCGGCTTCCGGAGGCGTGGATCACGGGCACCTGCAGGGAATCGGCGCCACAGGCGGCATATATCAGGCACCTGTTGCGGTACGACTGCTTTGTATAGCTCTCACAGGCCTCGACAAGCGCCTCGTCCGCCCTGTTGAGAAGGGCGAAATATTCCACCGGAGGGAAATACGCCGTGGCCAGTATCACTCTGCCCGCCTCACTTCCTGCCATAGCGGGCTATTCCTCGTGATGAACTGCGTATGAAACCGATGATGGCATCCCTCTGGGGGCTGGCGGGGAATTCGGCCTCAACCTTGGCCAGGGCGTTGGTGGTGTTCAGACCGCTCTGGAATATTGTCCTGTATATTTCTGAAATGGACTTCACCGTGTCGGGGGAAAAACCCCTGCGTCGCAGTCCGACTATGTTTATGCCCTCACAGGCGACGGGATTGCCGGATGCCAGCGCATAGGGAGGTATGTCCTTCGTGAGCACGCTGCCTCCGCCGACCATTGCGTGGACGCCGACCTTGGAAAACTGGTGGACGACGGTTCCTCCGCCTATGATGGCCCAGTCCCCCACTTCAGTTTCACCTGCAAGACCTACGTAACTTACCAGGATGCAGTGGTCACCGACAAGACAGTCGTGGGCGACGTGCACATACGACATAATCAGGCAGTCGGAGCCTATCCTGGTCAGAGCCTTGCCGCTGGCCGCCGTACCGCGGTTGATGGTGACGCATTCGCGTATGGTGGTGCGCTCGCCGATCTCGACCCGCGAGTATTCCCCGTCAAACTTCAGATCCTGGGGTACGGCGCCGACAACAGCGCCGGGGAACACGTGACAGCCGGGGCCGAGTTTCACGTGGTCGTAGATGGTCACGTTGGGCTCAATGACACAGCCCTCACCGATTTCCACATCCGCTGCGATATAGCAGAAAGGTCCTATGCTCACATCTTTCCCGATACGGGCTTCAGGGCTTATCACGCTTCCGTTGAAGATTTCCATATTTTCCTGATTTTTAATGCGGTGTCAGTATTTATCGTATGGCCTGGACGGTATGCCTCCACCCTTGCCTTCAAGGGCGCCCCGAGAAGGGCGAAATCGCCCAGCACGTCGAGCAGCTTGTGGCGGGCGCACTCGTTGGGGAAACGGAGCGGAGGATTGCACAGATAAGCGTCCCGGGCAACCACTACGGCGTTGTCAAGGTCTCCTCCCCTGACCAGACCGGCCGCACGGAGCGCCTCCACCTCCTCGAGGAAGCAGAAGGTGCGGCAGGGGGCTATCTGACGGGCGAAATCATCCCCGCTGCCGAAGGTCGCGCGCTGCACGCCGAAGAAAGGATGATTGAAATCGACAGTCACTTCAAGTGAGAATTCGTCCGCCGGAGTCACCAGTATGCGGGACTGGCCGCTGACAAGCTCGACGGGGCTGTCAAGGGTGATGAAGCGGCGAGGAGCATCCTGCGCTGCAAGGCCGTCGGAGAGGATGGCCGAGACATAGGACTGTGCGCTGCCGTCCAGTATGGGCAGTTCGGGACAGCCGATGTGCACCAGGGCATTGTCCACACCGAGGGCATAGAGGGCTCCGAGAAGATGCTCGGCTGTGGAAACGGTGGCCTTTGAACAGCCTATGGTTGTGCTTCGTCTTGTCTGCACGACATTTTCGGCAAGGGCCGGAATCTCCGCGCCCTGCAAGTCATCGCGGACAAGGACGATCCCCGTGCCGGGAGAAGCGGGGCAGAGGCGCACCTGCGACTGCAGGCCGGTATGGAGGCCCTTGCCGGCAAAGAGATATTCGCTTCGCAAGGTATGCTGTCTGTCTGTCATTTCTTGGAATTGGCCTGCCTTCGCATAAGGGCGTAGGCGCGCAGGTATTCATTTTTGGGAATTGCGGGATAGCCGCAGAGTGTCTGTCCCGGCTGGAGCACGTTGCCCGTGATGCCGCTCTTTGCCGCAAGGGTGGTGTGGTCGGCCACCGTTACGTGACCTATGACGCCGCTCTGCCCTCCGAAACGGCAGCAAGCCCCTATCTTGCAGGACCCTGCAAAACCGGAAAGCGCGGCGATGACCGTATTCTCGCCTATCTCGACATTGTGGGCGACGTGGCAGAGATTGTCTATCTTCACGCCACGACGGATGACTGTGGATCCCATAGTGGCGCGGTCGATGGTGGTGTTGGCGCCTATCTCCACATCGTCCTCGATGACGACATTCCCCGTCTGAGGTATCTTGCTGTACGATCCGTCCTCCTGCGGAGCAAAACCGAACCCGTCCGCTCCTATGACCGCACCGCTGTGTATTATGCAGCGGCTGCCTATCACGCAGCCGTCATAGACGACGGCGCCGGCGTGTATAACCGTATCCTCGCCTATGACCACATCCCTGCCGATGGAGGCCCTGCGGTCGATCCTGCTGCCCCGGCCCACCCTGGCACGATGTCCGCGACGGCGCTGCGCCGCCTTCTGTGCGCTGAACATACGCAGCACATCCGCGATGCCGGCATAGGCATCATCAACCCTTATCAGAGTGGCCCGCAGCGGTTGGGAGGGGATGAAACCGCGGTTGACGAGCATAACGTCAGAGCGGCAGGAATAGATGAAATGCTCATATTTGGGATTGGCCAGGAAACTTATCGCTCCCGGCTCCCCCTGCTCTATCCTTGCCACGCGGTCAACCCTCACGGAAGGGCTGCCTTCCATATCACCGCCGAGACGGAGCGCTATTTCTTCTGCAGTGAAAGACATTTTCAGGTATTGCAATAACTGCCGCAAGATACGCAAATTAGTTTGATTATTGGAAAATTAAGTGTACATTTGCATCCGGATTGGGCAAGGATGAAAGAGGACGGGAGTCCTCTTTTTTCGTAAAGATATAAGTTTATGACAGACCGTAAATTTCTGGAACAGATTGTCAATGAGTACATTACCGACAAGGACATATTCCTCGTCTCGATAAGGGTAAGCCGTGACAACGACATAGAGATAGCCATCGAATGCACCTCCCGCGACGTGGAGATGGATGACTGCGCCAACTTGAGCCGCTTCGTGGAATCGAAGCTTGACCGCGAAACGGAGGATTTCTCCCTGACCGTCACGTCAGCCGGCCTGACCTCCCCCTTCAAGGTCTTCAAGCAGTACGAAAAGTTCGTGGGGAAAGAGATTGAGGTTATGCAGGGCAGCGGGACCAAACTGCACGGAATACTGCGCAGCGCCACCCCGGAGGTCATCGAACTTGAATATGAAACCCTGGAGGCCGTGGAAGGCAAAAAACGCAAGGCCAAGGTCCTCCGCACCGACGCCATTCCGATGAGCTCCATAAAGAGCGCAAAACCTGTAATCAGATTCGAATAGAAACAATAATCAAATACAATAAACATTCAAAATTTATTATGGAAGGTCTTGACCTGATCAGCACATTCGCTGAATTTAAAGAAACCAAGAATATCGACCGCCCGACTATGATAGGCGTGCTTGAAGACGTATTCCGTTCACAACTCGCCAAGATGTACGGTGAGGACGGACAGTTCGAAGTCATCATCAACCCCGACCGCGGCGACTTCGAGATCTACCGCACCCGCACAGTCGTGGAGGAGGTTGAAAATCCCGACACTGAAATTTCACTTGCAGACATACGCCTTATCGACGATTCATACGAGGTGGGTGAGGAATACACCGAATCGGTAAGCTTCGAAGACTTCGGCCGCCGCGGAATCCTCAGCATCCGCCAGAACCTCTCGAGCCGCATAACCGACATCGAGAAGGCCAACCTCTTCAACAAGTACCGCGACCGCATCGGCGAAATAGTCATCTGCGACGTTCATCAGGCATTCAAACGCGAGGTCATCGCAATGGATGAGGACCACAACCAGCTTGTGCTCCCCCGCTCCGAGCAGATACCTTCGGACTATTTCAGCAAGGACGACCAGGTGAAGGCCATCATCAAGAGCGTGGAGATGAAGAACAACAATCCCATCATCACACTCTCGCGTACCTCGGACCTCTTCCTCGAGAAACTTTTCGAACAGGAGGTTCCCGAAATCTTCGACGGACTCATCACCATCAAGAAGGTTGTCCGCATCCCCGGTGAAAGGGCGAAAGTCGCAGTGGAATCCTATGATGACCGCATCGACCCCGTCGGCGCCTGCGTCGGCGTGAACGGATCGCGTATCCGCGGCATAGTCCGTGAACTCCGCAACGAGAACATAGACATCATCAACTGGACGTCAAACACCCAGCTTCTCCTTCAGAGGGCTCTCGGTCAGGCCAAGATAAGCCAGATAAAGATCCAGGAGGACATCAAGCACATCAGCGTCTATCTCAAGCCCCAGGAAGTGTCGCTCGCAATCGGAAAGGGCGGCAGCAACATCAGGCTTGCAGGTATGATGGTGGGCTACGAACTTGACGTTTACCGTGAACTCGACGAGGACGAGGAGGAAGAGGACGTGCTCCTGAGCGAATTCAACGATGAAATCGACCAGTGGATCATCGAGGCGCTCCAGAAGATAGGCTGCGACACGGCCAAGAGCGTGCTCGCCCTTCCCGTCGACGAGATATGCAAGCGCGCGGACCTCGAGGAGGAAACGGTTGTGGAGGTGCAGAAGATACTCCAGGCAGAATTCGAATAGTCATAAATCAAAAATAAAAACGGGAGAACAGGTATGGCAGATTTTTACAGACTGAACAAAGTACTAAAGGATTTCAACATAGGTATGGGCACCCTCATCGAGTTCCTTCGCAAGAAGAATATCGAGGTGGAGGCCAACCCTTCGGCAAAGATCGATGCAGCGGCATATTCCCTTTGCGAGAAGGAGTTCCACAAGGATCAGGTATTCAAGGATGAGGCCGGCAAGGTTGCCATCACCGTAAAGGAGATAACTGAACTCGGAAAGAAGAGGAAGGATGAGGCTGAAGAGCCCGTGGAAAGGGAAATCATCATCAAGAACACCAATCTGTCGACGGAGCAGCCCCGCAAGGCTGAAAAGGTGGCAAAACCGGCTGAAACTCCCGCAGCCCCCGCCACCAGGATACTGGGTCACATAGACCTTGACGCCAAGAAGAAACCCGCGGCAGAGAAGGTGGAGACATCCCCGAGCGCAGAACCGGCTCCTAAGGCCGTCAAGAAGGAGGAGAAGCCCGCTCCCAAGGCGGAGGCTCCCGTGAAGGTCAGCGCTCCCGCCCCCAAGGCGGAGGCTCCTGCAAAGCAGCCCGAGGCCGAAGCGAAGGTTGAACGCCCCGTGATAGAACACATCGAGACAAAGGTTGAGAAGCTCCAGGGACCCAAGATCGCAGGCAGCATCGACCTTTCCCAGTTCGAGAAGAAGAAGCCCGAGGCAAAACCCGCCCAGAGCAGCGGAGCCAACCAGGGCAAGAAGCGTGACCGCATAAAGAAGGGCCGTGAAAGGGTTGACATCAACAACGTCGGCCGCAACATAGGCAAGGATCCCCGTGGAGGCAAGGGCGCATCCTCCAAGTTCAAGGGGACCCACGTGGAAGTTGACCAGGACGCCATCCAGAAGCAGATAAAGGAGACCTACGCCCGTATGAACGAGGGCAAGGGCAAGACCCAGACATCCAAGCATCGCCGCGAGAAACGCGAAAACGTGTCCATCAAGATGCAGGAGGAGATGGAAATGCAGGAAATGACGAGCAACGTTCTCAAGGTCACTGAATTCGTGACGGTCAACGAACTCGCCATAATGATGAACAACACTCCCGTCAACAACGTGATAATGGCCTGTATGAACCTCGGCCTGATGGTATCCATCAACCAGCGTCTCGACGCCGAAGCGCTCGTGCTTGTAGCGGAGGAGTTCGGCTACAAGATAGAGTTCACCACCGCCACCGCGGACGAATCCGAAGAGGTGGCTGACGCTCCCGAAGACCTCGCTCCGCGTCCGCCCATTGTCACCGTTATGGGCCACGTCGACCACGGCAAGACCTCCCTGCTTGACAACATACGCCAGACCAACGTCATCGCGGGCGAGGCCGGCGGCATCACCCAGCACATAGGCGCATACAACGTGACGCTCTCCGACGGCAAGAGAATCACCTTCCTTGACACCCCCGGCCACGAGGCCTTTACGGCGATGCGTGCCCGCGGCGCCAAGATCACCGACCTTGCCATCATCATAGTGGCAGCCGATGACGCCATAATGCCGCAGACCATAGAGGCCATCAACCACGCGCAGGCCGCCGGCGTTCCTATGATATTCGCCATCAACAAGATAGACAAGCCGGGCGCCAATCCCGAAAAGATAAGGGAGCAGCTTGCAAATATGAATATCCTCGTGGAGGACTGGGGCGGCAAGTACCAGTGCCAGGAAATCTCCGCCAAGAAGGGCATCAATGTCGACAAACTTCTCGAGAAGGTGCTTCTCGAAGCCGAGATGCTCGAGCTCAAGGCCAACCCCGACCGCCTTGCGGAAGGTTCCGTGATAGAGTCCTCACTCGACAAGGGCCGCGGATTCCTCGCCACCATAATGGTTCAGAAAGGCACTCTGCATGTAGGCGACATAATGCTTTCAGGCAGTTTCACCGGAAGGGTGAAGGCGATGTTCAACGAAAGAGGCCAGAAGGTCGATGCCGCAGGCCCGTCAACTCCCGTGTCCGTGCTCGGTCTGAACGGTGCCCCCACCGCGGGTGAGAAGTTCTCCGTTATGGAGGATGAGAAGGAAGCGCGTGAAATCGCCAACAAGCGCGAGCAGCTCCTCCGCATCCAGGGCATCAAGACCCAGAAGCATATGACCCTCGAGGAGATCGGCCGCCGTATCGCCATAGGAAACTTCAAGGAACTCAACTTCATCGTCAAGGGCGATGTGGACGGTTCGATAGAGGCGCTCTCAGACTCCATCATCAAGCTCTCCAACGAGGAGGTGCAGGTCAATGTCATCCACAAGGCCGTAGGCGCGATCAGCGAATCGGACGTGCTGCTTGCAGCCGCTTCCGACGCCATCATCATCGGTTTCCAGGTGCGTCCTTCAGCCGGAGCCCGCAAGCTTTCGGAGAAGGAGCAGATTGAAATCCGCCTCTACAGTGTCATCTATGACTGCATCAACGAGATCAAGGACGGTATCGAAGGTATGCTCGCCCCCGAACAGAAGGAGGAAGTCACCGCCACCGCAGAAGTGCGCGAGACCTTCAAGATCTCGAAGGTCGGCACCATCGCCGGATGTATGGTCAAGGACGGCAAGCTCACCCGCACGTCCAAGGTGCGCATCATCCGCGACGGCATCGTGGTGTTCACAGGCGAGCTGAGTTCACTCAAGCGCTTCAAGGACGATGCGAAGGAGGTTCCTGCAGGTATGGACTGCGGTCTGAGCGTCGCCAACTACAACGACATCAAGGTGGACGACGTCATCGAGGCTTATCAGATTGTTGAAATCAAGAGGAAACTGTAAGAATCTGTTTTGAAATGATTAACTTCATCTAACTATATGAAATTTTTCGAATGCGTTCTTCTGGCAGGTGCGGGCCTGGTCCTGGCTGCCTGCGCCAATGACAAGGATATGGAAAAGGAATTCAATTATTCCATCGACGAATTCGCGGACATCGAGGTCCTGCGCTATGAAGTGCCCGGATGGGAAAGTCTCTCACTCCGGCAGAAGGAATACGTGTATTATCTCTGCGAGGCCGCAAAAGCCGGCAGGGACATCATCTGGGACCAGAATTTCAAGTATAACCTCCAGATAAGGAAGGTCCTTGAAGCCATCATCAGCGGATATGAAGGTGACCGCGACTGCCCTGAATTCGGACAGTTCCTGATCTATGCCAAGAGGGTGTTCTTCAGCAACGGCATCCATCACCACTATGCCGAGTTCAAGATAATTCCCGAATGCCCGCAGGACTACTTCCGCAGCCTTATGGACGCTTCCGGCGTCGGTGACCAGGCCGAAAGCCTCCTTCCCGTCCTTTACGATCCCGACCTCTACGCACAGCACATCTGCCAGGACGCGCGGAAGGACATCGTGACAGAATCGGCAGGCAACTTCTACGATGGTGTCACCCGCAGTGAGGCGGACGCCTTCTACAGGGCCATGACGGATCCCAATGACCCCGAACCCATATCCTATGGCCTGAACAGCAAGCTCGTCAAGGCCGACGGGAAAGTGTATGAGGACGTCTACCGCATCGGCGGGCTCTACGGCGAGGCCATCGGGCGCGTTGTGGGCTTCCTGCGTCAGGCGCGCGAAGTTGCGGAGAACGATATGCAGAAGGAATATACCGACCTGCTGATCGAATACTACACCACCGGCGACCTCAAGCTCTGGGATGCGTACAACATCGCATGGGTGAAGGACACCGGCTCCAAGGTCGACTACGTGAACGGTTTCGTGGAGGATTATGACGACCCTCTGGGCCGCAAGGCATCCTGGGAGGCGATTGTAAACTACCGCGATGACGAGGCTTCGCACCGCACGGAGGTCATCAGCGCCAACGCGCAGTGGTTCGAGGACAATTCACCCGTGGACGCCCGTTTCAAGAAGAAGGAAGTCAAGGGCGTTTCCGCAAAGGTCATCAACGTGGCCTGCATCGCAGGTGACAACTACCCCGCCACAGCAATCGGCATCAACCTGCCCAACGCCAACTGGATAAGGAAGGAGCACGGATCCAAGTCCGTCACCATAGCCAACATCACGGAAGCATACGGCAAGGCCGCCAACCAGCGCCCTCACAGCGTGGTGAGCGAATTCGCCTGGGACCGGGAGGAGATTGACCGCGCGCGCAGGTACGGTTCCGTGACCGACGACCTTCACACCGACCTTCACGAATGCCTCGGACACGGCTCGGGACAGATGCTGGAAGGCGTTTCCGAAACGGCTCTCGGAGAATACAACTCCACCCTCGAAGAGGCTCGCGCAGACCTTTTCGCCCTCTATTACATCGCTGACGGGAAACTTGTCGAGCTCGGCCTTCTCGACAGCAGGGACGCTTACAAGGCATCCTATGACTCATACATACGCAACGGCCACTTCACACAGTTCTCACGCATCGAGCCCGGCAATCCCAACACCGAGGCCCATATGCAGAACCGCAAGCTCATAGCGGACTGGTGCATCGAGAAGGGCGCCGCCGACAATGTGGTTGAAACCCGCGTCCGCGACGGCAAGACCTATTTCGTCATCACGGACTATGAGAAGCTCCGCGGTCTGTTCGGAGAACTCCTCGCAGAAGTGCAGCGCATCAAGTCGGAAGGCGACTATGAGGCCGGCAAGGCTCTTGTTGAGGGATACGCGGTCGACATCGACCCCGATCTTCACAGGGAAGTGCTCGAAAGATACGCTTCGCTTGACCTCAAGCCCTACAAGGGCTTCGTCAATCCGGAAATAGTTCCCGTCATCATGGGCGGTGAGGTTACGGACTATGAAATCGTGTATGTCGATGATTTTCTCGACCAGCAGATGAAGTACGGCCGCGACTACTCCTTCCTGAAAGCCACCCTCGTGAAATAGACAATCAGCAGGCCAGCCGCAAGCAGGGCGCAGACAAGCGCAATCAGACGGTTGCGGCCAGAGGTCATTTCCCTGATCCCGGTGAGTTCGATGTCCCCGTCCAGCGTGGAGAGGACCGAACTTGCCGAGATTTCTTTTGATGACCACTTGTAACTTACCACACCGTTGCCAAGAAGGGTAAGACCTCCGTTGGAGCGGTTGAGCGATATCAGGGTGCGGTAGTCTGAACTGAGCGGCTGGAAACCGTCCGGGAGTTCTTCGGCGGGGGATGAACTTACGGTGAACAGTTCGATGCCCCTTGCCCGGAGGGCGTCCCGGACTGCGTTCAGCCGCTCCCATCTGCCGGGAGTCATACTCTGCGCGTCATATACGCTTGCCACAAGGGCTACGCTGCGGGACACTATCGTCGAAGTGACATAATCGCCTGCAGCATCGGTCGCGGCGAAAACGGTTGTCGACACTGCATCGGAAGTCTCCACGGTATGGGTCTCGACAAAGGTCCAGCTGCTGTCGGGCAGCGCGTCGAGGCTGAACTCCTTCCTGACGGAGTCCTTCTCGTAGATGAAGGTGCTCTCGAAGCTGCGCTCCGCGGGAGCGGATTCCACTATCGCTCCGATGTCTTTGCCGACTGCGAAGGCGGTGAATTCATACAGGGGGTTGAATATCAGGGCCTGGACACCTACGGATATGCCCAGCAGGGCGAACAGGCCTGTGAGTGACCATTCGACGGATGAAGGTGTTCCGGTGCGCTCATCTTTCCTGTGCGCAAAGACCGGGCACAGCAGCAGCATCAGGACAAGGTTCTTTGCGAGCGTCTGGGAGTTGGTCAGGTGGACGGCCTCTCCGAAGCAGCCGCAGTCCGATATGGGATTGAATATCACCAGAAGTATGGTGATGACTGTGAAGAAGGACGTCAGGATGACTGCCGCCCAGGCTGTTTCCCTGCGCCTGAGGCCGGTGACAAGGGCCATACCGAGGGTGAACTCGACGCACGACAGGCCTATGGCGATGGCCTTGCTCAGACCGTCCAGGAAATCGAGATGCATCCAGTTGAGGTATTCGCCCACTATGAGGGAGGAGCCGACGGGATCGGCCAGCTTGAGAAGGCCGGAAACGACATACAGCAACCCGGGCAGAAGATGGCAGACGGTTCTGAGGAATTTCATTTGAGCAGGCCTTCGGCGGCGGAAACTATCTTTGAGAAAATGGCTTCGGCGGGAAGCATTGAACCGTCCACGGCCGAACAGTCGATGCGGATGAAGCCCGGATCGAGGCCGCACTGCTCGAGGTAGAGCCTGCGAACGTTCTTCTGGAACCCGAGGTCGGCCTCGTGAATGTCGGGCTTGCCCTGGAGATAGTCGCGGTCCGCTCCGCAGCGGGCTTCCTTCAGCCTCTGGTCCACGAAGGATATCGGCACGTCGAGGAAGATATTGAGATCTGGCCTGGGGATGCCGTAGACATTGTATTCGAGATTGAATATCCAGTCCCGAAGGGCGTCGCTGCGCTCACCTTGCGGCATCTTGGCACACTGGAAGGCGATGTTCGAATACACATAGCGGTCCAGTATGACACAGTCGCCTTCATCGAGCCAGGAGCGTATCTGCACAGATGCATCGTGTCTGTCCTCCGCGAAAAGCAGGGCCACAAGCTGGGGATGGACCTGGTCGTTCGTGCCGAAATCCCCTCTGAGAAAAGCGGCTATCAGTTCTCCATAGACAGGAGCGTCGTAGCGCGGAAAGTGGAGGTAGCGCACTTTGCGTCCGCTGCGCTCCATCCATTGCCTGAGCATTGTGAGTTGGGTTGATTTGCCTGCGCCGTCAAGGCCTTCGAGTACTGTCAGCATACCTTGTTTCCATTGTATCCGTGACAAAGATAGTGAGAAAGTGTCACTGATAATAATTATCTTTGCCATATAAATGCTGAAAAATGTCTCTAAAGTCAATATCCCCGGTTGACGGACGCTACTGCGGCGTCACGGCCCCCCTTCAGGAATACTTCTCCGAATTCGCTTTCATACGCTCCCGCGTCAGGGTAGAAGTGGAATATTTCATCGCCCTGAGCGAAATTCCCCTTAAACAGCTGGAAGGCGTAAGCGGCCCGCAGAAGGAGAGCCTCCGCTCGCTGTACCTCAACTTCAGCGAAACGGATGCACAACGCGTCAAGGACATCGAGAAGGCGATCTCCCACGATATGAAGGCGGTGGAATACTTCGTCAAGGAGCATATGGACGCGCTGGGGATGGGACAGTGGCGTGAGTTCATCCACTTTGGCCTGACATCTCAGGACATAAACAACACCGCACAGCCCCTTATGACCCTGGAAGCCCTGCGGGAAGTTATGCTCCCCTCACTTGACGCCGTCTCGGACAGGCTCCGCGATATGGCCGGGAAGTGGAAGGACGTGCCTATGCTGGCCCGCACCCACGGACAGGCGGCCACCCCCACCCGTGTCGGCAAGGAACTGGCAGTATTCGTCGAACGCCTTTCGGTGCAGGAGGGACAGTTGCTGGAGATACCTCTCTGCGCCAAGTTCGGCGGGGCCACCGGCAATTTCAACGCCCATCACGCCGCATATCCCGACATCGACTGGAACTCCTTCGCGGACAGATTCATCGGCTCGCTGGGGCTGATACGATCCTGCCCCACCACACAGATTGAGCATTACGACAACCTGGCCGCACTGTTCAACTGTCTGAGCCGCATCAACACCATACTGCTCGACCTGAGCAGGGATATGTGGATGTATATCTCGATGGGATATTTCTCCCAGAAGATTGTCCGGGGCGAGGTGGGCTCGTCCGCGATGCCCCACAAGGTCAACCCAATAGACTTCGAGAATGCGGAAGGCAATCTGGGCGTGGCTGACGCCCTGTTCGGCCATATGGCCGCCAAACTGCCCGTGTCAAGGCTCCAGAGGGATCTTTCTGACAGCACCGTCCTTCGCAATACCGGCGTTCCGATGGCCCACACTCTGATCGCCTTGAAATCCCTCTGCAAAGGTCTTGACAGGGTGACTCTCAACACAGACCGCATCAACGAGGACCTCGACGGGGCCTGGGCCGTGGTGGCGGAAGGCATCCAGACCATACTTCGCAGGGAAGGCTATCCCGAACCCTACGAAGCCCTGAAAGCTCTCACCCGCACCGGCAGGGGCATTTCAAGGGAGGTCATCGCCGAATTCATAGATTCCCTTGCCGTGACGGAGCAGGTCCGCGCCGAACTGCACGCCCTCACGCCACGGACCTATACCGGCATCTGAAAAGGCTGATTGAAAGCAATTTTGCACATTCAATAATTATTGCTATCTTCGCGCCGCTAAAAAGCCGCGTGCTTTTTGGTGCAATGGGATCCGGGGTATCCCGGATTGAGTAACACATTTTTAAAACAAACACAAATGAAACACGTATCTCTCAAAGGTATCGCAAGGACAACCGGCAAGAAGGCCGATGTCAAGAGCGTACGCAGACAGGGCCTTGTTCCCTGCAACATCTACGGCCAGGGCATTGAAAACATTTCCTTCTCAGTTGATGCAAAGGAACTCGCACTGATTACCAACACTCCCTATTCCCACATCATCGACCTCGAAATCGAAGGCCAGAAGCATTTCGCGATCCTCCACGAACTCCAGTGGCACCCCATCACAGATGCTGCAATGCACGTTGATTTCCTGAAGGTTGCCCAGGACAAGCCCATCGCAATCGACGTTCCCGTATCCGTTACCGGCCACGCCGAAGGTGTCAAGCTCGGTGGCAAGCTCTCCGTTTCAGTTCGCAAGCTCCGCGTCAGCGGTCTTATGGACAATCTTCCCGACAAGATCGACATCGACGTCACCAGCCTCTCTCTCGGCAAGCAGATTTCTGCAGGCGACCTCCACTTCGACGGCTATCAGATCATATCTCCCAAGAGCACTCTGGTATGCTCTGTCAAGGCTACCCGCGCTTCTGCAGCAGCCGCTGAAGAGACCGAAGAATAATTTCACATTTCTGCGGGTATGAACTATCTTGTCGTAGGCATCGGCAACATCGGTGCAGAATACGAAGGTACCCGTCACAATGTAGGATTTTCAGTGTTGGATGCCTGGGCTCAGGCATCCAACATTTCTTTTTCCACACGGCGTTACGGGTCAGTGGCTGAAATCAGCTTCAAGGGGCATAAGTTCACGCTCCTCAAGCCGTCGACATACGTCAACCTGAGCGGCACCGCAGTGCGTTTCTGGATGCAGAAATGCAAAATTCCCGTGGAAAATCTGATAGTGGTGGTGGATGACCTCGCCCTTCCGTTCGGCACATTGCGCCTTCGCAAGCAGGGGAGCGCCGGAGGGCATCACGGTCTTGAGAGCATCGACGACTACATCGACACGAACGCCTATGCAAGACTCCGGCTGGGCATAGGCAACGGCTTCCCGCGAGGCGGGCAGGTAGATTATGTGCTCGGGCACTGGACCGAGGACGAAAAGCGGGATCTCCCCGAAATACTCGACAAGGCGGTCGAGGCCGTCAAGGCCTTCGGTACGGAGGGCATAGAACGCGCGATGAACCGCTTCAACATCAATCTGAAAAAGCCGGCGCCATCAAAGCCGGAAGAGAATCAATAATCGAACTCGTCCCAGAGTTTCTCCATATCACGGCGTTCCTTCTTGGTGGGACGGCCTGTGCCCTTCTCTCTCTGAAGGAAGAATGTCTCGACCGGCGCCTTCAACTTGTCCAGTTCCTCCTGTGGGGTGATGTTCTCCGCATACCGGGGGACGAGGGCGGCGCCCTGGCGCTTGTCAACGGGCTCTATCACGCGGTAAGTATAAAGGACGGCCGCCTTGCGTACGGTGACAATATCACCCGCCTTGACGTCCCTGGAAGGCTTTGCATCCACTCCATTCACCTTGACGCGGCCTCCACGGCAGGCTTCCACCGCATCGGTCCTGGTCTTGAAGGCCCTTATGGACCAGAGGTATTTATCTATTCTGACTTCTTCCATAATACAAAAAATGAGTGGCTCACAAACCACTCATTTTCAATTTTCCAAAGGAACAGTTACTTTGCTGCCTCTACGGAAGCTTTTCTGAATTCCTTCAAAAGCTTGCAGAGTTCAAGAGCAGCCTTGCGTGCGCGGGTACCTGCAGCCTTGTTGCCTTTTACAACCTGAGCATCAGCGTTCTTTACAAAAACGTCGATTTCAGCCTTGATCTGGTTAACTAAGTTTTCCATACTGACTTATAATTAATTGAATAGATTTTTATAATCGGATATAAAGGTAAATTGCTTTTTCCTAATAAACAAGAGTTTTCTCATAAAAAAGCACATAATCAATCATTTACGGACAAATAGCCGTCCATAGGAGGGATTTCTGTCATCTTCGGCCAGTTTCAAAGGCATTTTCACATCCCCTTGCGAGGATCTCACCGGGCGGGCCACCTTCGGGAGCGGAGGGAACTTCCCGGTGGCGATGTATGTCAGGCAGGCCCTTATGTTGTCCTCCTCCACGCCGAAATCGTGGTAGAGGTCGTCCGGCCTGTAATGGTCGGGTATCATACCCTTGTCAGGTATCATCCTGCCGTGGCCGTTGGAATTGAAGAAACAGATGGGGAGGAAACAGTATTCAAGAGTGGAATAGTCACCGGCGTCATACTTTTTCCTGTCGGAATCATCGTTGGGATACAGCATCACATACATACCGTTGGGCTTGCCGTATGTGGTGTCCCCGACGTGCACTATGTTCATAAGGGGCTGAAGGCCGTTGAGCACCATCTCGCTTGCGGATGCCGTCCCGTGACCGGTTATGACCATAAGCAGGTCGAGGTCGAGGGAAAGTTCGTTGCGGCTCAGGGTGGCCTCTGCGTCCCAGCCGTTCTTTTTCAGCAGAGCGTTGTGTGTAC
The DNA here is from genome assembly GCA_045600965.1 of Bacteroidales bacterium. GTDB lineage: Bacteria > Bacteroidota > Bacteroidia > Bacteroidales > UBA932 > RGIG6374. Next base: position 52,550 of record JAZRYW010000050.1, read on the forward strand.
GCCTTGTCAGCACCTCCCCGTCAGCCGAGGCGGGAGCGAGGCATCCTGCAAGGAGGTTGGCCGCCACCACGTCGCCGCCGCCGTTGTACCTCAGGTCAAGTATGAGCCTGCGCACTCCGGCGTCCTTGAAGACAGCCATCGCATTCTCAATCACATCCAGCCTGGCGGCTATGAAGGTGTAGTAGTTGAAATATCCGACAGGCTCTCCGAGCCCGGGGAAGTCCTCTTCAGTGAAAACCCGTGTCAGCAGGGCCGAGCCCTGGTCAACCCGGGATGCAACCAGTTCAAGGTCGACGGCGGAACCTTCACCGTCGATGAAGGTGAAAGACTGCACGGGGCGCGACAGCTCGTCGTTGACGGCGTCTTCCACAATGAGGTCGGCAATTGGAACTCCTCCTATATGAGTAATCCTCCATCCCCTTCTGACACCGGCTTTCCAGGCCGGGCCGTCCTTGAAGACACAGGAGACATAGACACCGTAGTCTCCATAGTATTCGATGGGCTGCGAGAGCGACATCCCGAGCGAGGATTCTGTCACTCCGGTGGTCATATCTATATAGTAATCCCTGTCAGTCATCCAGCTCCATCTGTCTTCCGGCACCAGCAGGGCATCGAAATAACCGTAAATGTCGCGGTTGCCTATATCAAGGTCGGAGGGCACCCTGTCATTCCAGTAGTAATACATTTTCATTATCCTGTCGCGAAGGTAGACAGCGGCGCGTCTCAGGCTGTCTTCCTCCGCCGGATCGGGATTGTTGCAGGCAGAGGGAATCAGCGACAGGAAAACTGCCGGAAGGAGAAGCGGCAGACGATGGACAAGGGTTCGGAGGTTCATCAGTCTTTACTAACTACATAGACGTCTTCGCCGTCCTCGTGGAAAAGATACTGCTCCCTGGCAAAGGTCTCGAGGGTATCCTTGTCAGACTTGAGCTCCTCGATGCGTCTCTGTGATGAGATTATCTGCTCCTGGTAGAGCATTTTCTCGCGCTGAAGGCCGGATATGTCACGCAGGGCCCGGCGATAGGTGAAGATGTCGTTCTTCGTGATGAAGAGGACATAGACGGCAATGAAAACGGTGAAGATGAAGTATTTGTTAAGCACTATGCGGCCCGGACGGCTGCCCCTGGCCCGCCGCCACCATATCACCACGCCGTTGCGTATCCTGCCGAAGAAACCTATCTCTGACATAGTCCTTGTTTTTCACAAAAGTAGTCAAAATTTTCTAATTTTGCATCGTGAAACGTTTCAACACAATACTTCCAAACGTAGGCAGGTGCTGGCTTTATGTGGTCGTGTTCCTGCTCGGCTCCCTTGTTATGGGGCTTGTCCTGGCCCCTCTGGTTCAACTGATAAAGCCCGTGCAGATGAGCGTCCTCTATCTGGCCTCATTCGTGCCCGTCTTCGCGCTGCTGATGTTCGAGTCGAAGCCGAAGTTCTCGGAGGTGTTCGAACCCGGACAGTCCGTTCCCATCCACGACCCCCATTACGGCAGCCTAAGCCCGGTTGTCCTCTATCTGCTGCTTATAGTCTCCACCATTGCAACGGGTGTCCTTATGGAACCTCTTGTGGGATGGATGGAGATGCCCGAATACCTTGAAAAACTGTTTGAATCCCTTATGGGAGGAGACTCCGCCGACACGCTGATCTCCGTCTGCATACTCGCGCCCCTCTGCGAGGAGTTCTTCTGCAGGGGCATACTCCTGCGCGGAATGCTCCAGCACACGACTCCCGCCAGGGCCATCCTGTGGTCAGGCCTGATATTCGCGGTGATGCACGCCAACCCCTTCCAGGGCATACCGGCATTCCTGCTGGGATGCCTTATGGGCTGGGTGTATTACAGAACCCGGAGCCTCTGGGCCACAATCACTATTCACTGTGTGAACAACTCCATTTCGTCGCTGCTGACAGTCCTCTATCCGGACCTGGAAATGAATTCAGGCTACCGTGACATCATACCCGGACAATGGTACCTGCCCGTGCTGGCCGCATCGGCAATCATAACCGCTCTGACAATCCTGCTTCTTGCAAGGAAACTGCCTCACGTGAAATATGAAAAAGAAGAAACTGTACCCGATAACATTTGACCCCATACCCGTGGAGCGGGTCTGGGGAACTGAAAGTTGGGACATCGCCTCACTGGATGACAGCATTTCGGCAGTCTCGAACGGATTCCTCTCCGAGAACTCCCTGGCGGACCTTATGGAGGTCTATTTAAGCAATCTGGTCGGAGACAACATATATGACAATTTCGGCCTGCTGTTCCCGCTGCTGGTCAAGAGCCTGGACGTGAAGGGCCGTCTGTCGGTGCAGGCGCATCCCGATGACATCACCGCTATGGAAAGGGAATACTGGCTTGGGAAGACCGAGTTCTGGTATGTCCTTGACGCGGATCCGGATGCTGTCATATATCTCGGTTTCAACCGCGACGTGACGCCCGCCGAATTCTATGAAAGGTGTATGGACGGCAGTGTGGAAGGCCTTCTGAACGCCATACGGCCGAAGAAAGGCGACTGCTTCCTGATAAGGGCCGGAGAAGTCCACGCCGCGGCCGGAGGTGTCAGAATCGCCGAGATACAGGAGAATTCGGACATCACCTACCGCCTCTATGACTGGGGACGGGAATTCAATCCCGAAACCCGCAGGGAAATGCACCTCGGGGAAGCCATCGACATCATCAACTTCAAGAAGTTCGACCCAAGGAATTTCCTGAAGGCGGACAGGCCGGACGGCGTTCTGGTTCAGGACAGCCATTTCAACATAAACGTCCTGGACATCGGCTGCCGTACGCGCATAGAGACAGACAGGTTCACAAGTTTCCTGATATATGTATGCGTGGAAGGCGGCGTGGCCGTTTCGAGTTCCTCCACGGATGACGTCCTCACCCTCAGGCGGGGCCAGGAAGTGCTTGTACCCGCAGAAGTGTATGACATCACCTTCGACCCTCTGGAGAAGGGAACAAGGCTGCTTCAGGTGGATATTCCTCAGATTGAGGAGGAAGCCGACCCCTACATCAATCCCGACGTGGCTTCCGAACCTGAAGGGCTTTCCTGATTGTAGATTCTGTATTTGAGCGCGCCTTGCTCACCGCTGAAGACCATTATCGGCTTCCCTGAGGCGGGAATCGTGTCAAGCCGCTCCACCGGTGAGCCCACGAGGACGTCGATGTTCTCGCCGCGGCGAAGGTTATGGAAACCGAAGGAGGAAACGCCCTCCCTGACGGCAGTATCCACCGCTTCACGGCACACGTCACTCCAGCCGAAAAGGGAGTTGTACCGGGGCATCATCCAGCCCGCGGAGAAGACGGAGACGAGCAGGCCTGAAGCAAGGGCCACTACCGCACGGCGAAGGTTCTTCCCAAGAAGGGATACCATTGCAAGCACCCCCGCGACAGTCATCAGCACAAAGGCTATGACAGCCGGCCAAATGGCTATGCCGTCCATAAAGGCAGGTTTGACGGCGGCCAGGACGACGGCGGCGGGAAGGAAGGCGGCATATGTCACGGACGGTATCCACAGCATAATGCCGGCCGTTCTGCCGCACCCGGCCTTTTCCAACAGCATAAACGTCACATAGGACAGAAGCGGGAACACAGGCAGCAGATAGACCGCGAGCTTTGAACTGAAGGCCGACATCATTATCAGGAACGATGCGGCCGTCAGGAGGAAGAACTGCTCCAGGGCGTTGAACCTCACCCTTCTGCGCAGTGCCGCGGCAATCACACCCACCTCGATGAACGACCAGGGGAAGGCCGCATACCAGAATGTCCCCGCATACCACCAGAAAGGCTCCTTGTGATGGAACGCGTCCACGGCGCGGTCGATTGTCTGATGGAACAGCAGGTCGCGCAGATACTCGCTCCCACCGTCGAACCAGACGGCCGTGAACCATCCGGCGCACAGCAGGGCAAGGATGCCCCAGGTCAGAAAGCCCCAGTAACGTCCCCAGGTGCGGAGTTCCCCGCGGAAAGCAAGGAACACGGGCACTGCCACCATAGGCACGAGTATGCCCACAGGGCCTTTGGAAAACAGCGCGAGGAAAATGTATATCGGGAAGGCGATGCGTTCTTTGAGCGAATTTTTGCCCTGGTACATACGCCAGAACGTGTAGAGGGCAAGGATGATGAACATCACCATCAGCATATCCATCCTCAGCACCAGGGCGCTGCCTGTGAAGTAGAGGGTGGTCAGCATAGAGAGTTCACCGCAGATGACGGCATTGTGGGACGCCTCCCCCCAGCGTGTCACCCAGCGCTCCATTACAAGCGCTATTACCAGCGCCGGCACAAGGGAGAACAGTCCTATGGGAAGCATAAGGTGCTTTCCGAAAACTACGCGGCACAGCATCACTATCCAGAGATAGAGCGGAGGCTTGTCGGTATATATGACACCGTGGTTCCAGAACGAGAAGAAATGGCCGTCTGCAAGGGCCTCGTCTGCGATGCTCAGGTAGCGCAGTTCGTTGTCCGGCGTGAAATCCCTAAAGAGCAGTATCGGCAGCAGGGCTGCCGCATACAGGGCCATCCTCAGGCCACGGCTCATCTGTTTCTGTTCTTCCATATGAAATGAAGGTTTCTGATTATGGGGACAGTACTGAAGGTCTGCCCGACAGCCAGCACGACATCCCGGCGGATGACGGCATAGGATATTATCATAAGGGCTCCGGCAAGGCTTATGAGCCAGAATCCGAGCGGCAGGCGGGATTCTCCCCTGCGATAGGAGTAGATGAACTGATAGATGAGCCTGAAGGACCAGACAAGCTGTCCCGCCGTTCCGAACACCACAAGCCGGAGGGCTATGGACTCCCTGCTGAAGAGGCTTGAGCGCACCGTTTCCCAATCGGTCGCGCCCCTGAGCACCACGGCAAGGGGGATAAGGCATATCACCAAGGTCAGCGCCTTTCTCAACTTCCGGCCAAGGCCGTCGAGCAGATGCTTGTTGTCAAGGTTCCAGACGTATATGTAGTAGGATATGAACTGTCCCGCCATAATGGCGAAATCGTCCCGCATCCATCCATAGGCGAACATCGCCAGACAGCCCAGATAACTGAATATCCAGAATCCCAGAGGATTGCTCACCCTGCGAAGCCGTTCCGTGGCAATCCATTGTATGAGTATCCTCACCGCAAAGAGAGTCTGGGCGAGGGCTCCTACAGAGAAGGTCAACCAATATCCGGGGGAACTCATCTGGAATTGTTGTCAGCAGCTTTGCTCCTGATGCAGCGCCTCATCATCCAGCGTACGCCGAAACAGTCCCCGAGAGGCCCGGCAAACCTGTTCCATACTCCGAACTTGGCCTTTCCCGCAATGCGGGGGAAGTGGCGCACCGGCACTGTCTTCACCTTTCCTCCGGCGGCAAGCACAAGGGCCGGTATGAACCTGTGCAGCCCGGTGAGCATAGGGATATCCTTTGCGATGGAGGTGTGTATTATCTTGAGAGGGCAGCAGGTGTCCCGCACACCGTCGTGGGTGAAGTGCCGGCGGACGGCATTGCCCACCCTGGATGATATGATACGGACAATATTGTCGTTACGCCTCTCCCTCTCCCCTGCAACCAGGTCATATTCGCCGAGATACGGGATCAGACGGTTGAAATCTTCAGGAGCGGTCTGCAGGTCGGCGTCGATCTGGGCGAGATAAGGCGCCTCGCAGATGCGTGCGGCCTCCTTCCATACGGCGCTCACGCCGCTGTTTTTCGCGAATGAATATTTGAAGAAGTTGTCGTGCCTGGCGCAGATGCTCTCCAGCAGGTCCGAACTTCCGTCGGTGCTGCCGTCATCGAACAGCATCACGCACACGGGCTGCAGGAGCGACTTGTGGCAGAATGCGTCCATTGCCTCCTCCAGCCGGAGAAGGTTGTCCAGTTCGTTGTATACCGGTATGAATACCGCCAGTTTATAATCTCCTGTCCCGTTCATTGCGCAAATTCGCCACAAAGGTAGCACTTTCTTTTTGAAAAAAGCCCATTTTTCTGTATCTATGTAGTTTATTACGATTTAAAAAATGCACCGCGCGCTCATACCGGTTCTCGTTCTCCTGCTGACGCTTCTCTCTGAAGAGACGGCCGCTCAGAGGCGCGTTTTCAACGTTGCCGTAGTGCCGGTGCAGTTTCAGGATGTCAGTTTCGCGGAAGGCGTCTCCGAGAAGGACGTGCAGGATCTTTTCACCGGCATCGGAGTGTTCGACCCGGAAGTGCCCGGAAGCGTATCCGACTATTTCAATGACAATCTGGGCGGGGAATTCCAGTTCAATTTCTTCACTGCCCCAACAGTCACGCTTTCCAGGGAACTCGCCTGGTATGGCCGGAACAGCAACACCGCCATTGACATCCACAGCTTCGAGATGTTCCGGGAGGTCCTCACCCTGCTCGAGGAGGCCAAGGTGGAACTTCCCTTCGGAAACGGAGCCAGGGTGGACTGCGTCTTTCTCCTCAATGCCTCCGAGCCCGAAACCGACGGCTCCAATCCCGATTTCATCTGGCCGCATACGACCGACGTCTCAGGCCTGGGGATCACCCTTCGGAAAATGCCGGTGGGATATTACAGTTGCGCATCGTTCCTCAAGTCGGACGGAAGCGGCGAAAGGACAGGGATAGGGCCTGTATGCCACGAGTTGTGCCACGCCCTGGGGCTGATGGATATGTATGATGCGAACGGTGAGGTGGAAGGTCTTGCGGAAGGCCTCTGGTCAACCTTGTCCATAATGGATCGCGGAGCTTTCAACAACGGCGGTGTCACCCCTCCCCTGCTCAACGCTGTGGAGAGGGAAATGCTGGGCGCCGTCAATGTCGAGGACCTTGAGCCGTATCAGTCATATTTCCTGTCTCCGCTCTCAATTTCAAGAACCGTGTACCGCATTCCGACAGACAATCCCGATGAATATTTCCTTCTTGAGTGCCGGCGTCCGGCCGAATGGGACCGTTTCATAGGAGGAGAGGGACTTGTGGTGTACCATATCGACCGCTCCTCAGCCAGAGCCGGGTCGATGTCCGCCGCACAGAGGTGGGACTTCAATGCCGTGAACTGCTGCTCGTCGCATCAGTGCGCGGACATCATCGAATCCTCCGGCGCGGCTGCGACCGCCGCTGAGGATGTCTTCTTCCCCGGCCCGATGAACGTCACCGAACTCAATTCAGCCTCACCCGTACCCCTGCTCTGTTGGAGCGGCAACGGGCCTGACATCTGCCTGAAGAACATCTCCTACACTCTCGGCATAGTCCGTTTTGAAACCGACGTTGACGTCAGGTGGAAGTTTCCTGTGGTCGAGGAATGCCGTGAGGAGCCTTTCCAGACGGAATGCCGCATAGAGTGGCGGATCGAAACCGAAAAACGGGGGAACTGGACGTTCAGCTGGTGGGAGGAAGGCCGCGAGGGGGAAGCCCGCAGTCTGGAGGACTGCGGCACCGCCGTGAGCCTTGAGAATCTGCGGCCGGACTGCGTCTACGGCTACAGCCTGATATTCAATGCCGGGGACTTGAGCAGGGAGGTCTATCGTTCGGTGTTCGCCACATTGGGGGTAAGTTCGGAATTCCCTCTGATATGGATGCCGGCCGGCACTTTTAAGACAGGTGAAAGCCTTGACCTGAAAGTCTTCAACATTCCCGAGGACTGCAGTTCGATTCTCTGGAACATCGACGGCCGCAAGGTCACTGATTCAAAATACACTTTCAAGACTCCCGGAAAGCACAGCATTGCTGTGACGCTGGACTATTTCGACGGCGCTCAGGAAACCGTCGAGAGGATTGTAACCGTAGGAGGGACAAGGTGATGGCAAGACTGCGCACAACCATAACGTTCATCATTGCGATGCTATGCGCCGTTTCCTGCGGCCAATGGTCGGACCCCACCTCCCCCGAGCAGCTGGCTTTCTACGAAAACTCGCAGTACGGACTCTATGCAGGTGACTTGACGATAACCTACGACGAAAGCCGTCACCAGAAAGCTGTGAACAGCTCGAAAAGGACGTGGAGGATACAGTCGGACAGCCAGGATGAGGTGTTGAGCATCCACTGCGAAGGCGACCTGAACTTCCTCAGCATAGCAAGTTGCGACATAATCACCATCTGTAACGGCATCAGGAGCCGTATGAGCCTGGATATGACTGTCGTGAAGTATAATACCGGGCACGTGTGGCTCTGGAACGATGAAAGAAAGACAGGATTGATAGTGCCGCACGACATCTGATATGAAGATTTTCGATCCATTGAGAAGGAAGGAGGTTGAATGCACTCCCGAGGAAAGGGTGCGGCAGTGGGCCATCGGGATGCTCGCTGGGGAGATGAAGGTTCCCCTGTGGCTTATGGCCAGCGAGTACCCGTTCAAATTCAACAGCCTGAACTGCAGGGCGGACATAGTGGTGTTCGACAGGAAGGCAGCCCCGGTGATGCTGGTGGAATGCAAGGCCCCCGATGTTGAGCTCAAAGACGAGGTGGTGGCCCAGGTGGCGCGTTACAATACCGTCATAAAGGCCCGCTACATAATGATAACCAACGGCGGCAACACCTATATTTGCCGGCACAACCCGCAGAGCGGCAAGTTCGATTTCCTTACCGAAGCTCCGCTCTATGAAGATATGATACGATAATGGCAGCAGAAATACTTGAGATATCCAGGATACTTGACAACCCGATATTCCGCGAAGTGTCCCGCCAGGCCCGGAAACTCGGCGTCAGGGCCTTCGTCATAGGCGGATTCGTGAGGGATTTCTTCCTCGGCATACACAACGACGACATAGACATCGTCGTGGAGAGCAACGGCAGGATAGAACACTGCGGGATAGCCCTTGCCCAGGCCACCGCAGAGGCTCTCGGCAGCAAGGTCTCGGTGTTCAGGAATTTCGGAACGGCGATGTTCAAGTTCCACGGCACAGAGGTGGAGTTCGTCGGTACGCGCCGTGAATCCTACCGCTCCAACTCCCGCAAGCCCATAGTGGAGGACGGGACCCTGGAGGAGGACCAGCTTCGCCGTGACTTCACCATCAACGCGATGGCCTTCTCCCTGCAGAAGGAGGATTTCGGCCGGCTCATCGACCCCTTCGGCGGCATAAAGGACCTCAACCTAGGCCTGATACGCACACCTCTCGACCCCGACACAACCTACAGCGACGATCCCCTGAGGATGATACGCGCCGTGCGTTTCGCCACAAGGCTCGACTTCGACATAGTGCCCGAGTCGGTGGAGTCGATGCGACGCAACTCCGGAAGGCTCAGGATACTTTCCGCCGAGCGCATTTCCGAGGAGCTGAACAAGATAATGATGACCGGGAGGCCCTCCAAGGGATTCAGGCTTCTCGACGAATGCGGCCTTCTCGAGACCATACTGCCGGAACTCCACGCCCTCAAGGGAGTGGAGGTCATAGACGGACACGGCCATAAGGATGTATTCCTTCACACGCTGAAGGTCCTTGACAACATCAGCGCTCCGGGCAATGACACCACCAACCCCGACAACGTGCTATGGCTCAGATGGGCGGCCCTTCTCCACGACATAGGCAAGGCTCAGACCAAGAAATACGACCCCAGGCTCGGATGGACCTTCCACGCCCACGATTTCATAGGGGCGAAGATGGTCCCCGGTGTGTTCCGCAGGCTGAAACTGCCTCAGAACGAGGCACTCAAATATGTTCAGAAACTTGTGCAGCTCCATCTCAGGCCCATCGCGCTTGTAACCGACCAGGTGACCGACTCCGCCGTGAGGAGGCTCCTGTTCGACGCCTCGGACGATGTGGACGACCTTATGCTCCTCTGCAAGGCCGACATAACGTCCAAGAACGAGATGAAGGTGGAGACCTTCCGCGCCAACTATGACCACGTCAAGGAGAAACTGGTGGAGATAGAGGCGAAGGACGCAGTCCGCAACTTCCACAACCCCGTGTCAGGGGAGATGATAATGGAAACCTTCGGCCTGAGCCCCTGCAGGGAGGTGGGACTGATAAAGGAATACATCAAGGAGGCCATACTCGACGGACGCTGTCCCAATGAGCCTTCTCCGGCAATGGAACTGATGTTCGCCAAGGCCGCGGAAATGGGTCTCAAGCCCAAAGATTGAGACAGCTGTTCTTTTTTCGGGAAATATTAGTGATATTTGCATAAGAAATACAACTTCTAAGGAATGATGAAAAAATAAGTTATTTTTTAAGAATGACTAAGTAATCAATGGCCAAGTCAGATTCACAACAGAATTACAGGGAGATACTCACTGATGTCAGGGAAGGCCGCTTCGCGCCGTTCTACCTGCTTATGGGCGAGGAACCTTTCTACGTGGAAAGGCTCTGCGAGGCCATAATGAACCAGGCTGTCAACCCTTTCGAGCGTGATTTCAACCAGATAGTCTACTACGGCGCCGACGTCACTGCGGAGCAGGTCATCAGCACGGCCAGGCAGTTCCCTATGATGGGCGACCATCTGCTCGTGGTGGTCAAGGAGGCTCAGATGATGAGCAAGCCGGAGGATATCGCCCCCTATCTGATGTCACCTATGCCCTCCACCATACTGGTGCTCTGCTTTATGGGCAAGAGCATCGACAAGAGGACCGCTTTCTACAAGCAGGCCCAGAAGGTCGGCAGGGTGCTCGAGTCCGTCAAGGTGCAGGACTACCGCCTTTCACAGTGGATAGAGGCTTTCTTCTCCGAAGAAGGCTTCGACATCGAGCCGGAAGCCGCCGAACTTATGGGTGAGTTCACCGGCAACGACCTTCGCAAGATATCGGTGGAGGTTGACAAGATGCGCCGTAACCTCCCTCTTGACGCAAAGCGGATCACCGTGGCCGACATAGAGAAGAATGTTGGGATAAGCCGCGAGTATTCCGTATTCGAGCTGACCAAGGCCCTTTCGTTCGGACAGAAGGAGAAGGCGTTCCGCATAGCCTCCTATTTCGCGGATTCCCCGAAGAAATATCCCATCCAGATGACCATAGCCGCCCTTGCGATGTATTTCCTCAAGGTATGGAGATACCATTCCCTGATGCAGGCCCATACGCCTAAATCCCAGATGGCCGGCGAACTCGGGGTGAACCCCTACTTTCTGGGTGAATACGAAACCGCTGCAAGGAACTACCCTCCCCGCAAGGTTATGGCGGCCATAGCTTTCCTCAAGGAATACGACTACCGCAGCAAGTCGAACGAGCGCGGTGACGCCTCGGACGGCGACCTGCTTATGGAACTTCTCTCCAGGCTCGTATCCTAACGCACCAGCCCTACGGCCCTGTTCCAGTCCAGAGTCACATAGAAATCGTTGAGATAAGTGCGCGAGGGCTCGTAGATGTACGTGCTCAGCCCGCTGTACCTGATTATGTCGAAATCCATAAAGAAGCCCGTCGTAGCCTTGTATATCACTGCACGTTCAAGAGCCTGGTCGAGAGCATCCTTCTCGGAAGGGGCGGCAAACCATCTGAGGTAGTCCTCAAGATCGTAGAACCAGTGCCTTCCATTCCTGAAATAACCCTGAACCTTGTCTGCTGCGCGGAATGACTCTATCTGCGTGTGATGGTTGTCGCAGATTGTACGGCAGGCATCTGCCAGACCGTCGAGCTCAAGGCACTCCACGACGGAGATTGTGGCCGACCGGGAATAGTGGGATGTCTTGGAGTCGTATACCTCGAAATAGTCACGGCAGAAGTCAATCACAGCCTGCCTGTCACCGATTCTGTCCGCTTCATTGAACAGACGTTTGCACAGTTTCGCGTAAGGGAAGCCGTCAGCGATGATCTCGGTTTGGGAGAATGCCACGAAATTACAGTTGTTGCGCAGTTCATAGGCCACTTCCACCCCTCCCATCAGACAGGCGTCGAAGATGATGTAGTCGTAGCGTATCGGCAAGGCATCGGCCAGGTCCTGGATGTCGATCTCACGGCGGTCGTCCTCACCGAAAGACTTGACCATATGCCTGTAGGGGTCGTCCTCCAGACTTGGGAAATGTTCCACCGCGTTCTGCATAAGGAACCAGTCTCCGCCACCGGCTTTGTCATAGAGATTGGGGTCGCGATAGTAGTCCTCCGGCAGCCATCCGGATCCGTGGGACCACAGTATCAATCCGTTATATCTGGAAGGGTACATTTCCGCCGCCACCGAAAGCACCGTATGCAGCTGCTGTGCGGAGGCTGAGTTGACGGTGTCATCCCACGCCATAAGAACGGTGGAAGAGGGCGCTCCGTCGCGGTCCTGGGAAAGTCTGAGCAGCTGGGGGCCCTTATGCCTCATATCCAGGTAAACCAGCAGGACGTTATCCTTGTCGGTGCCCATTGGAAGGCTGCGGCAGGACATCAGACTGTCGATATTGTTCTGTGCGTAATTTGTGTAATAATCATCACCCCCGAGGCTATTGTCGGCCGCCAAATACAGCAATACAGTGCGACGCTCGGAATTGCCGTCACCGGGATCGACGGACGGACAGCCGCACAGGAGCAATGCCGCTGCAAGGAGGGCAATAAATGAGGACAGCCGCTTGAGCATATCAATATTCGTCCCAACTCTTTATCTTGAGGTTGTCCTTCGCATCGGAGCAGAACGCCTTGATGAAGGCCGATGCCAGACGGCTGTTGGTAATCAGAGGGACGTTCATATCGATGGCGGCGCGGCGCATATGGTAGCCGTCGGACAATTCACTTCTGGTGAAGTTCTTGGGAATGTTCACTACAAGGCTCACCCTGTGGTTTCGGATAAGGTCGATGGCATTGGGTATGTCAGCCTTCTCACCTTCCGAGGGCCTCAGGACAGGAAGGGCATCAACGCCGTTGGCGACGAGATACTTCTGCGTTCCTTCGGTGGCATAGATGGTGTAGCCGCTGTTGATCAGTATCGAGCAGGGCGTCAGCAGGCTTGCCTTCTGAAGGGCATTCCCTGAAGACACGAGCACTGCGTCTCCCTTTCTGGGGACACTGTAGCCGACTGAAATCATAGCCTTGAGCAGGGCCTCGTCAAAGGTGTCACCGATACATCCCACTTCTCCCGTGGATGCCATATCGACGCCGGGCACGGGGTCTGCACGGTTCAGCCTTGAGAAGGAGAACTGCGACGCCTTCACGCCCACGTGGTCGAGTTCGAAAGCATCGCAGGCGGGAGCCTCCGGATGCTGGCCGAGCATACACCTGGTGGCGAGCTCGATGAAATTGACTTTCAATATCTTGGAAACGAACGGGAAACTGCGTGAAGAACGCAGGTTGCACTCGATGACCTTGATGTAGTTGTCCCCCACGAGGAACTGTATGTTGAAAGGTCCGGTAATGCGGAGTTCGGCGGCAATCTTTGCTGAAATCTTGCGTATCCTCGCCACGGTCACACCGTAGAGTTTCTGGGGAGGGAACTGCATCGTGGCGTCACCGGAATGTACGCCTGCATATTCCACGTGCTCTGAAACGGCGTATGCCAGCACCTTTCCGCCATCGGCAACCGCATCGAACTCTATTTCGCGGCAGCGCTGCATAAACGAACTTACAACTACGGGATGCTCTTCCGACACCTCAACCGCCAGTTCAAGGAACTTGTGAAGGTCGTCGAGCGAGTAGCAGACGTTCATAGCCGCACCGGAAAGCACGTATGAAGGACGCACCAGGACGGGGAAGCCCACCTTTTCGGTAAAGGCGTCAACCGCATCTATGGTGGTGAGTTCGTTCCACGAAGGCTGGTCGATGCCGAGCGCATCCACTATCGAGGAGAACTTGTTGCGGTCCTCGGCGCGGTCGATGTCGATAGCAGATGTTCCGAGCAGACGTATGCCGTTCTTTGAGAGAGGAAGCGCAAGATTGTTCGGAATCTGTCCTCCCACGCTGACGATGACTCCATAGGGATCTTCGAGGGCGCATATCTCAAGCACCGTCTCCAGGCTGAGTTCATCGAAGTAGAGCCTGTCGGATATGTCGTAGTCGGTGGACACGGTCTCGGGGTTGTAGTTGATCATCACGGCCTTGTACCCGCTCTTGCGCAGTGTGTTTATGGCATTCACGCCGCACCAGTCGAATTCCACGCTCGAGCCTATGCGGTATGCGCCGCTGCCGAGCACCACCGCCGTATGGTCACCGCTGCCGAAGCGCACGTCGTGGGAATCGGCATTGTAGGTCAGATAGAGGTAGTTTGACTCCACGTCGGAGGATGTGGCGAAGGTCTCTATGCGCTTCACTGCGGGACGCAGACCGAGGCTGCGCCGGTGCTCCCTGACTATGAGTTCGCTGACCTTGAACACCTTGGCTATCTGTATGTCAGAGAAGCCCTGTCTCTTGGCCTTCTGGAAAAGTTCCTTGGGGACATCCTCGAGATATCTGTAGGAGGCGAGCTCGGAATAGGTCTCGCGTATGTGCATCAGCTGTTCGAGGAACCAGCGGTCTATCTTGGTCAGGTCGTGGATGCGGTCTATGGTGTAGCCGGCGTCGAGAGCCGCCGCAATGGCGAACATTCTCGTGTCAGTGGGATGCGACAGGGCCATATCGAGGTCCGAAGTGTCGAACTTCTTGTTGCATACGAAACCGTCCGCGCCCTGCCCTATCATACGGAGTCCCTTCTGGATGGCCTCCTCGAACGACTTGCCTATCGACATCACCTCGCCGACGCTCTTCATGCTGGTGCCCAGTTCGCGTGACACGCCGCGGAACTTGGAAAGGTCCCAGCGGGGAATCTTGCAGACGACGTAGTCGACCTTGGGGGTCTCTGCGGCATTGCCTATCCGGGTAAGGTCATAGCCCAGGCCTATCTTTGCGGCGACAAATGCGAGGGGATAACCGGTGGCCTTGGATGCAAGGGCGGATGAGCGTGACAGGCGGGCGTTGACCTCTATCACACGGTAGTCCATCGAGCCGTCCGGACTGAAGGCGAACTGTATGTTGCATTCGCCCACGATGCCCAGATGGCGGACTATCCTTATCGAGAGTTCGTGCAGGTAGTCGAGTTCCTCACGGGTGAGGGTCTGCGTGGGCGCGATGACCACACTCTCTCCGGTATGGATGCCGAGCGGGTCGAGATTCTCCATATCGCAGATGATCATACATCTGTCAGTTGCGTCACGCACCACTTCAAATTCGATTTCCTTCCAGCCCTTGAGCGATTTCTCCACAAGCACCTGGGGAGCGAAGGCGAACGACTTGGCGGCAATGACATCGAGTTCCTCCTGATTGTCGCAGAATCCCGAGCCAAGGCCTCCGAGCGCATACGCGGCGCGGATGATGACGGGATATCCCACATCGTTGGCAGCCGCGCGCGCCTGCTCGAGAGTCTCGGCGGCGTGAGACTTTATGGTCTTTATTTCTATCTCATCGAGCTTCTTGACGAAAAGGTCCCTGTCTTCGGTGTCTATCACGGCCTGGACGGGGGTTCCGAGCACCTGCACGCCCCATTCCTTGAGAAAGCCGCTGCGGTAGAGTTCCACACCGCAGTTCAGCGCGGTCTGTCCGCCGAAGGAGAGCAGAATGCCGTCGGGACGTTCCTTGCGGATGACATCCTCGACGAACTTGGGCGTCACCGGAAGGAAATAGACCTTGTCGGCCACGTCGCCGCCGGTCTGGACGGTCGCGATGTTGGGGTTGACCAGCACTGTGGAGACACCTTCCTGACGGAGGGCCTTGAGCGCCTGTGTACCGCTGTAGTCGAATTCACCGGCCTGACCTATCTTGAGAGCGCCGGAACCGAGGACAAGAACTTTCTTTAGTTTTTCCATTGTGAAGCCTGTTTCATTAATTCTGCAATCCTGTCATTGCAGAGGTTACCTATACTTCCTATGTGAGTGTGGTGGATGGATCCGTCGAAGTGGAAGTTTCCTTCGTTGACCTCCTTGCCCACCTGTATGTATGCCTCGCGGAAGGGCGTGCCCTCCAGCGTGCGCCGGTTGACCTCCTCCACCGTGAAGAGATGTTCGTAGAGTCCCGAATCAAGTATGTGACTGTTGATCCGGATATGGGCAAGCATATAGTCCGTCATTTCGAGACATTCGTCGAGAAGCCCGATTGCGGGGAAAAGTATGTCCTTGAGCAGCTGGTAGTCGCGGTGATAGCCGTGGGGAAGGTTGCTGCAGAGCATCGATATCTCGTTCTCCGCGGACATCACCCGGTTGCACTTGCCGCGCACCATCTCCCACACGTCGGGGTTCTTCTTGTGGGGCATTATGCTGGAACCTGTGGTGAGATTGTCCGGGAAATGTATGAAGCCGAAATTGGGACACATATACTGGCAGCAGTCTGCGGCGAATTTGTTGAGAGTCAGGGCTACGGAGCCCATTGCGGATGCGACGCAGCGTTCCGACTTGCCGCGGCTCAGCTGGGCGGCGATGACGTTGTAGTCAGGGGAGTCGAAGCCGAGCAGACGGGTTGTCATCTCCCTGTCCAGGGGGAAGGAACTGCCGTAGCCGGCGGCACTGCCCAGAGGATTGCGGTTGACCACCCTGTATGCGCCGCAGAGCATATGCATATCGTTGACAAGCGCCTCGGCATAGCCGCCGAACCACAGTCCGAATGACGAAGGCATTGCTATCTGGGCGTGAGTGTATCCGGGCATCAGGACGTCCTTGTAGCGTTCGCTGAGGCCCTGCAAAGTGTCGAAGATGGTCAGCACGCGGTCTCGGAAGCCAAGAAGCGTGTCGCGCAGGAAAAGCTTTATGTCCACCAGGACCTGGTCGTTGCGGGAGCGGCCGGAATGGATCTTCTTGCCTATATCGCCCAGTCGGCGCGTCAGAAGGAGTTCCACCTGGGAGTGTATGTCCTCCACATCGTCCTCAAGAACAAAACGGCCCGAGTCAATATCCGAAGCGATATCGTCCAGGGCTGGATCAAGAATGCCGTGCTCCTCCGCCGTCAGCAGGCCTATCGAGGCGAGCATCGCAATATGCGCCTTGGAGCCGGTTACGTCATATCTGGCAAGTTGAAGGTCAAGAATTCTGTCATCACCCACCGTGAATTCCTCAACGGCGGGTGTACAGGAGGTACCTTTATTCCACAGAGTTGCCATAGAAATTTCTTACAAAGGTAATGTATTTTTCGACTGCATCACATATTTCATTGCAAAGAATATACTCATCGGCGTGATGGGAACGTGAAGAATCTCCGGGACCCATCTTGACAGCCTCACGCCCGGAAAGCAGCATCCAGTTGGAAGTCGTTGGAGATGAGAAGGTTTCTATTCCAAGGCTCTCTACGGTACGCATCAGGGGGGAGCCGGCGGGAGTCGCCGAAGACCTGTGGGCGAAACTGCGTGCGGTCAGGGTGCTCCTGCAGCGTTCCTGGAGCAGGGAAAGAATTTCCTCGGAACCGTACTGCTCGGTGGGCCGTATGTCCACCACAAAGGAGCATCTTTCCGGAATGACATTGTGCGCGGTACCGCAATCCATCATAGTCACGCTTAGCCGGACCTTGCCCATAGAAGGGGATATGCGGTCAAACTCGAACGACCTCAACGCCGCGATGTCGTCAAGCGCGATATAAAGCGCGTTGACACCCTCATCCCTTGCCGCGTGACCGCTGACTCCACGGGCCACCCCGTCAAGCACCAGCAGACCACGCTCACTGATGGCCGCACGCATCCCGGTAGGCTCGCCGACAATTACCCATTTCACGGTCGACACCTCCGAAGGGCCGTCCTGTCCATATATGAATTCGGAGCCTGAGGGACCGGATGTCTCCTCCTCGCAGTTCAGGACAAGCATCAGGTTGAACGGAAGTTCCTCCCCTTCGAGAGCCCTGAAGGCGGCGGCCATCGACACCACGCTCGCTCCGTCGTCATTCGAGCCCAGGCCGCAGACCATATCCGGATCGTCACCGGGGCTGTATGGGTCGCGGGTATACCCCTCGGCCGGAGGCACGGTATCGATGTGCGCGTCCATAGCCAGCGTAGGCCTTGAAGCATCGAAGTTCCTGCTCAAAGCCAGCACGTTGCGCCCTTCCCTGCGGCAGTTGAGGCCCCAGGAACGCAAGGTGTGGAGAATCAGGTCGGCCACGGCATCCTCTTTCCCGGATTCCGAAGGTATGGCCACCATCCTGCGCAACAGCGCTATCGAGTCTTCTGCATATGCATTCATAAAGTGACTTTTGTGCCCGATTCATCACCTATGCGCAGGGCGCTCTTTATCGTCGCCAGTGACGCGCCGCCGCGAAGGGCATCGAGGCAGTTCTCAATTTTGGGTATCATTCCGTCAGAGACCGTGCCGGAAGCCTTCATCTGATTGAAGAGTTCCCCGGTCATAAGCGGTATCACGCTCGAAGGGTCGTTTATGTCGCGCATCACCCCCTCGAGTTCGAAGCAGCATACCAGTTCACCGCCAAGGGCGGCGGCGATGCAGGAGGCCACCGTGTCGGCGTTGGTGTTGAGCAGCTGTCCGTTGCCGTCGTGGTTGATTGCGCAGAGGACAGGCGTCAGTCCCAGGGAAAGAAGGCCCCTGAGCATAACGGTGTCCACCGAAGAGGGCTTCACATCCCCCACGAAGCCATAGTCGACGAGGGTGACTCCGTCCTGGAGCAGTTTCGGAGAGCGTTTCTCAGCCCTGACGATGTCCGCATCGGCGCCGGACAGACCCAGCGCATTGCAGCCGTATTTCTGGAGAGCGGCCACCAGCGACTTGTTGCACCATCCGGCATAGGCCATAGTCACTGCCTTCAGCGCATCCGCATCGGTCACACGCCGGCCTTCTATCTTTACAGGCACCTGCCCGAGACTCTTCTGCAGGGACGAGGCCATAACCCCGCCGCCGTGGACAAGCACCTTCGGCCCTTCCACAGAGGCGAATGCGCGGCAGAAGCTGTCAAAGGAAGCCTCATCCCCGATGACGCTTCCGCCTATCTTGAAAACCCTTATTCCAGACATTCCTTCAGAGAAGTTGTGAACCTGCGGGCCTGCAGGGCGTCGAGGCAGAGAGGGGCCAGCAGGCGTATCATATCAGTTCCGGCCACACCGGTGAAAATATGCTTTTCAAAAAGCAGTTTGCCCCGTATGCCGGCCACGGGACGGTTGAACTCTATGCCAAGCATAAGCCCGCGGCCGCGCACTTCCTTTATCGCGCCGCCGGAGGGGATGTTCTCCTTGAGGAACCTGCCCACGTTCAGCGCGTTTTCAACAAGGTTGTCGCTCTCCATAACGTCGAGCACGGCAAGAGCCGCGGCCACCGCGAGGTGGTTTCCTCCGAAGGTGGTGCCGAGCATTCCCTTGCGCGCCACGAACTGCGGGGCTATGAGTATACCGCCGCAGGGGAAACCGTTGGCTATGCCCTTGCCCATAGTTATTATGTCGGGGCGGACATCGTCCCACTGGTGGGCGAAGAAACGCCCGGTGCGGCCGTAGCCGCTCTGCACCTCGTCGAGTATGAGTGCCGCGCCATAGCGGTTGCATAGCCTCTGAAGCTCCTTGAGGAAGCCCGGTGCGGGTACGTTGATGCCGCCGCAACCCTGTATGCCTTCTATTATCACGCCGGCCACGTCTCCGCCCAGGAGAGCCTTCTCAACTCCGGATACATCGTTCAGGTCGACGAAGGTGACCTTGTGGACAGAGTTGAAGGGTGAGACTATGGCCGGATTGTCGGTCACGGCCACGGCGCCCGAAGTGCGTCCGTGGAAACTCCTGCGAAAAGCCACTACGCGGTCCTTGCCCGTATGGAAGGAAGCCAGTTTGAGGGCGTTCTCATTCGATTCCGCGCCGCTGTTGTCAAGGAAAAGGGAGTAGTCGGGATAGCCGCTGGCCTCCCCCAGCCTCCTTGCGAACTCCACCTGAAGGGGATTGCGCACGCTGTTGGAATAGAAGCCGAGCCTGCTCAACTGTTCGGAGACCGCCTCCACATAATGGGGATGGCAATGTCCTATGGATATCACTGCGTGCCCGCCGTAGAGGTCGAGGTACTCTGTGCCCCTGTCATCCCAGATGCGGCAGCCCTGGGCCCTGACAGGAGTTACGTCAAAAAGGGAATATACATCGAATAGATTCATAGTCAAAGATTATCAAAAGGCGCTGGCCTTCAGCTTGAGGCCGGTTGTCTGCGGGAGAGAGGCCATTATGTTCATATTCTGCACGGCCTGTCCCGACGCGCCCTTGAGAAGGTTGTCGATCACGGAGGTGATGACTATCTTCCCGTCGTGCTTCTCCACGTGGAGCAGGCATTTGTTGGTGTTGACCACCTGCTTGAGATCCACCTCGCGCCCACTGACGAAGGTGAAGGCGGCATCCCTGTAGTAATCGCAGTAGAGGGCCACGGCCGCATCCTCGTCAAGAGGGCAGGAAGTGTGGACGCTCGCGAATATGCCGCGCGCGAAATCACCCCTGACAGGAACGAAGTTGATGACAGGCTCCCGGCCCTGAATGGAGGCCAGGTTGCGGCGTATCTCCAGCAGATGCTGGTGGGTGAACACCTTGTAGGAACTGATGTTGCTGTTCCTCCAACTGAAATGGGTAGTTGCGGACGGCTTGACGCCGGCCCCCGTGGAACCCGTGACGGCCGTCACGTTCACCTCGCCTGTAAGGAGGCCCTCCGAGGCAAGAGGGAGAAGCGCAAGCTGTATGGCGGTTGCGAAACAGCCCGGGTTGGCCACCTTCGTCGCCGAGGCGATTGCACCTGCCTGCCACTCCGGCAGACCATATACGTAACCGTTGCTCTGATCGCGGTAGTCCTGGGCCAGGTCTATGACCTTCAGGCCCGACGGAGCCTTGTGGGCATTCCAGAACTCCGCGCTCCTTCCGTGAGCGGAGCACATAAAGAGCACGTCCACCGAGGAGAGGTCGAAACTGCTGCAGAAACGTTCCGTGGTGTCGCCGGTCAGCCCGGCGTGTACATCGCAGAGAAGGTTGCCTGCGTTGCTTTCCGATTGCACGAATGAGATTTCGACCTGAGGATGGTTGACCAGTATGCGTATCAGTTCACCGGCCGTGTATCCGGCCCCGCCTGTTATGCCGACCTTTATCATAGTTCTGTGTCAAGTTCTTCAGGATGTGAGAGATAGTAGGCCCTCAGAGGTGTGCTGAGTATCTTTATGAAGCCCTTCGCATCCTCACCGGTCCAGCCTTTGGCGCCCTCGCCGTATTCGCCCAGCTTGTTCTTCACAAGGTCGGAGGCAGAGTCCACGCCGACGGTCTCGAAGCAATAGGGACGAAGTTTCAGGGTCACCACTCCGGTCACGTTGCGCTGACTGCTCTGAAGCATCTGCTCGATGTCGCGCATCACGGGCTCGAGATACTGGCTTTCGTGAAGGAACATTCCGTACCAGTTGCCCACCTGCTCCTTCCAGTACTGCTGCCATTTGCTGAGGGTGAACTTCTCGAGAAGCTTGTGGGCGGCAATTATCAGCATAGGTGCGGCCGCTTCGAAACCAACCCGGCCCTTTATGCCTATGATGGTGTCACCCACGTGGATGTCACGTCCCACTCCCCAGGCGGCTCCGATTTTCTCCACCTGCTGTATGGCCGCTATGCGGTCGTCGAAGTCAATACCGTTGACTGAGGTCACCTCTCCTTCCGTGAAGCCTATCCTGAGCTCCTCCCAGCCTTCCTTCACCGGGTGCTTCAGGAACGCCGATTCCGGCAGGCCCTGCCTGGAGTCGAGTATTTCGCCTCCGCAGATTGACGTACCCCAGATGCCCACGTTGTAGGAATACTTGAGTTTGGCGAAATCTGCGTTGAACCCGTGTGAATTGAGATAGTCAACTTCCTCCTTGCGGCTGAGGTTGCCGTCACGCGTAAGGGTGATGATTTCCATTTCAGGGCACATCACAAGGAAGGTCATATCGAAGCGCACCTGATCGTTGCCGGCCCCGGTGGAGCCGTGGGCAATGGCCTGCGCGCCTATGCTGCGGGCATAGCGGGCTATGGCCATTCCCTGGAAGATACGCTCGGATGAAACGCTGACGGGATAGGTCCCGTTGCGGAGCACGTTCCCGAAAATCATATATTTCAGGCTCTTTGCATAATATTCAGCCGTAACGTCAAGGGTTACATACTGCCTGGCGCCGAGCAGATAGGCGTTCTTCTCGTTGGCGGCGAGCTGCTCCGGGCTGAAACCGCCGGTGTTGGCGCAGGCGGCATAGACTTCGTACCCCTTTTCACGGGCGAGGTACATTACCGTATATGAGGTGTCCAGACCGCCGCTGAACGCAACCACAACTTTCTTTTTCTGTTCCATAGTATATCTGTTATTCGTCGGGGTGATGTATCTGGAGATGCTCCTTTGGGTCATAGAGCAGACCCGTGCAGATGCACATCTGATAGTCGTTTCTCTTGAGTACGTCCACGTTGCGGCAGCCTTCGCAGCCTTTCCAGAATTCCGGGTCGTCTGTAAGCTGCGCGAAGGGCACCGGCCTGAAGCCGAATTCGTAGTTCATCTTCATCACTGCGGCCCCCGTGGTTATGGAGAATATCTTCGCATCGGGGAAAAGGGTGCGGGACAGGATGAAGGTCTGTTCCTTGATACGCCTCGACAGGCCGAGGCCGCGGAACTTGTGGGCTACAATCAGCCCTGAATTGGCCACGAAGCTCTTGCCTCCCCAGGATTCTATGTATGAGAATCCCGCAAACTGTCCGTCATCGGTCACGGCTATCACAGACTTGCCGCCGAGTATCTTGCTGTTGACATAGTCCTCCGTGCGGGTTGCAATGCCGGTCTTGCGTTCAAGCGATGAAATATATATCTCATTGCATATTTCGGGAGCATAGCGGGTATCATCCGCAGTGGCGACCCTCACGGTTATGTCAATAATATTGAATATGGCCTTCAGGGCCGTCTCAAGTCTTTTCCTGTCAACATTCTCCCTGAGCGCCACGAACACGGTGTCATCTCCGGCAACCGTCCCCATCACGCCTTCAATCTGCGACTTGTCCACGACGGAGGCCACTGCCGAGGCTAAACCGGGCTGACAGTGCAGCACGCACATCTGTCCTGATATGTCGATGCTGTCAATCGGCAGACGGCTTCTTTCCGCCGGTTTCTTCTGTATCCTGTAATAGAATCCCTCCCTGGGGTCAGTCACCTTCACTGCCGATATCTCCTTTAAATCGCGCGAGAGCGTGGCCTGTGTGACCGTTATCTGTTTTTCGGCCAGAGCCCGGACGAGTTCCTCCTGAGTCCTGACCTTGCGGCTGCCGATAATCTCGGCGAGAGCCTCCTGTCTGCTGTTCTTTCCCATTGGTTTAGAATCTGTTTTCAATTTTTATGCAAAAGTATGTATAATTATTCATATATGCAAAAAAAGAGGGTGACAAAATCATCCTCTTTAATTGGTGTCTGCTCCGGGCTGTGCCGGCAGCACAGCCCTATGCCGCTCTTCTTACTTGGTGTCCATTGCTTGGCAGGCGGTGATGGCTATCATCTTGTAGACGTCATCCACCGAGCATCCGCGGCTAAGGTCGTTCACGGGACGGGCGATGCCCTGCAGGATGGGCCCTATGGCATCCGCTCCGGCGAGCCTCTGGGAGAGTTTGTATCCTATGTTGCCGGCTTCGAGGTTGGGGAATATCAGCACGTTGGCGTGACCTGCTATTTCCGAGCCGGGAGCCTTCTTCGCGGCGACTGCGGGAACCAGGGCCGCATCTGCCTGAAGTTCTCCGTCGATTGCGAGTTCGGGGTAGGTCTCCTTGGCAATGCGGGTGGCCTCAACCACCTTGTCGACGACTTCGTGCTTCGCGCTTCCCTTCGTCGAGAAGGACAGCATAGCTATGCGGGGGTTCTCTATGCCTGCGACACTCTTTGCAGTCTGCGCGGTGCAGTAGGCAATCTGCGCCAGCTGGCCTGCGTCAGGTACGGGAGTGACGGCGATGTCGCCATAGAGAAGAATGCCGTTGTCGCCGTACTGAGGGGTTTTGGTGACCATCAGCATACAACCGCTCACGCAACTGATGCCCGGTGTGCACTTTATGATCTGGAGTGCGGGGCGGAGGGTATCTCCGGTCGTCGAGAGCGCGCCGCTTATCTGTCCGTCGGCGTTGCCGCTCTTGATGATCATACAGCCGAAATACAGAGGATCCTTCATCTGTTCGCGGGCCTTCTCAAGTGTCATACCCTTGTTCTTCCGCAGTTCGTAGAAATATTCCGCATATCTTTCCGTGTCGGGGCTGGTTGCCGGGTCGACGATGGTGGCCCCGCCTATGTGCTTCAGGCCGAGTTCGGCGGCCTTCGCCATAATTTCCGTTTCACTTCCTATCAATACGATGTCGGCCAGGCCGTCGGCGATGGCCCTGTCGGCTGCGGTGATGGTGCGGTCTTCGAGTGATTCGGGCAAGACAATGCGCTGTCTGTTGGACTTTGCGCGTGCGAATATGCTTTCAATTAGTGTCATATTGTTTAGATTTTTTCAAGGTATCGGTCCTGCAGCGTGCGGATATCGGCGTCGGTGAGCAGGAGCCTTTCGTGCAGGAATGCGTCCATACCGCCGTAGTGGATGTCGATGTAACCGAGCGCCTCGCGGAAGTATTCCACATTGACGCTCGACATTGCCTGCGCCACACCCACTGCGGCATCGTCACCGCCCTTGCGCCGGATCTGCTCTATTATCCTGCCGGTCGGCTCGTAGTATGCGTCCTTGGAGCAGGAGAAATCGGCGATGATAAGGTCTCTCGTCGCTCCGAGGGCGGAAAGGATGAACGCCGCGCCAAGTCCGGTGCGGTCCTTGCCCTGGGAACAGTGGAAATAGAAGGCGCCGTTGTCATCGGCCTCCACCAGGAGTCTCATCAGAGTGGAATAACCGTCGAGGGTGTGCCTGCTGCTGACAAAGGTGGTATAGAGGTTGCTTATCACCAGCTGCACGTAGGGGTCCATCGCGCCGTTGACCATAATGTCCTCGATGGACTTGAAGCCCCTGGCGAAAAGCGATTCTATGCTCGGCCCGGCATGGCTGTAGTCGATCAGGTCTATGTTGACGTAGGAGGCGCCTCCGATGGCGCGGTCCTCGCCCCTTGCTATCTCCATTCTGCCGCGAAGATCCACTATATGCTTGAGTTTGAATTTATCACGCAGTGTGGCGGCGTCCTCGTCGCTGACCTTGTCAAGAGCGCCTCCGCGGAGTATCATTCCGCTTTTTATTATGCGCCCGTCAGCAACGGGATATCCTCCCAGGTCCCTTATGTTGGGTATGCTTTCCAGCTGTATGAAAGGAAGTGGAGTCATTGTTTCCGCTTTTGAAATACGCGGGGCAAATTTAGACAAAATCGCGCGATTTCGGAGCCTTTTTGAATTTTTCTCAACGCCCGGGCAGACGGTGAATCTCGTTCTTGCGTCGTATCAGGGCATTATACCTGTCTATGACCTCGTCCGCGACGTCCTCCCAGGACCGTACGATAGAACGGGATGCCTGCAATCCGACACGGTGCAATCTTTCAGGGTCGGCGGCAAGTTCCCTTATCCTGGCGCTGAAACTTTCCAGGGTGTTTTCTATGATGAAGCCGTTCTTCCCGTCCTCGATGATTGAGGATGCCGTTGAATCCCTTATCATTACGGCGGGCGTATGAAGCGCCGCAGCCTCCCTGACCACGAGCGGAGCATTGTCGTATCTGGAAGGGAAGAGGAAGAGATCCGCCGCCGCATAATATCTTGTGATACTGTCCCTCCGGTCTATGCTGCCGGCGAAGGTCACCTTGTTGTCAAGGCATCTTTCGGCCACAAGATGACGCATTTCATCGGCCGCATATCCGTTGCCCACGAAAAACATCCTGAACGGGATATCCCTGACCTCGGCCAGAGCATCGATGATGAACCTGACATTCTTCTCCCAAATATGCTGGCCTACAAAAAGCATCACAAACTCATCGGGTCCGATTCCCAGTTCATTCCTTGCCTCAACGAAATATTTCTCCGGATAGTCCCTGACCAGATCGCACCCGTTGTCCACCACTTCGACCTTCCCCTTGAATCCGTATTCCCTTATGACATCCTTCACCGAATCCTGCGGCACCCACACCTCATCGGCCTTCTCATAGAAGGCGATTATCTCCTTGACTATCGTGTTGACTATGACCTTGGAGCGGATGACCCTCGAAAAATCATCGCGGTATTTGGAGTGGAATGTGGCCACCAGCGGGATATTCTGACGCTGGGCCACCTCCCTGGCCGCCAATCCGGCTCCGAAGGGACAATGGGCGTGCAGTATCCTGAACCTTGTCTTCATTATGTCAGCGAGAAAAACAGGATCGAGCTGTGCGATTCCCGTGACATAGGGCTTCCGGAAAGGGACGGGAACGGACATATAGTCGATGACCCTGTATTCGTATTTGGAATAATCCGTTCCGGGCACGCGGGGAGTGATGACCTGGACACCGCCGACTTTCTTCTGCATCCAGTATGCATAATTCTGGACACAGACTGACACTCCGTCCATTACGGGCGGAAAACAGTCGTTGAACAGGCCTATGTTAGCTTCTTCTTTCATACTTCAAATTGCAACAAAATATGTGCCTTTCTGGCCATAAAGCCAACTGGGATATGGAAATGACAAAGATTCTACCTGGTTCATCCGTCCGGACCATTAAGTCAGACGCGCTACTAAATGTAATACGCTGAAACACAATGAATTTTTAGACATCCTATATCGGCGATGATTTTGAAAAAGCCGAGACATCATCACATGTCCCGGCCTTAATTTGTTCCTGATGTCAGATTATTTCGCAAACAAATCATCCATCACGATTACATTCCGGATGTTCCCTGAATAGGTGTTCTTCTGCAGACCATAGGTGGTTACCAGTACGGGCATCACGGCACACTTGGTCTTTGATTCTGACTTGTATGCCTCTATTCTGTTTCGTATTTTGAGATCTTCTTCTTTCTTCAAAGCATACTCGCCTGAACAATACTTCATCTCACAGACATTGACCACTCTGTCTGCCCTTTCAATTAGAAGGTCTATCTGGGCTGCCGGCTTTGACTCTTCAGAACGCCAACTGAAATATTCTGCTGCTATGGCACTGATGCCCAACGCCTTCTTGATATTTTCAATGTGGCACATACATATTCTTTCAAATGACAGCCCCTGCCAATTGTTGATTGTCGGGGTGTTCAACTGATGGCTCCAGAAATTCGGGTCAGTTGTCGGTCTCTTCAGAAAGGTGTAATTGAACAGGGTGAAGAAGTCAATGACCTGATATATGCCGCAACTCTTTTTGAGATACTTTCCAGACTTGTCCTTGATATGATACAGCCTGATGAAATCACATTTTTCCAGATTGTCCAAGTATTCGCTCAGATGCCCACTGCTCTTGTCATCCAGATATTTTGCAATCTCATTTCTTGTAAGCCCCGACTTTGTTTTGCACAATAGCTCTATGATTTTCATATACGGGTCAGGACTCTTGTACAGTGACTTGAAAAGTCTCTCATACTCGCCGCGCATTTCAGAACTGCTGCCAAAGAACAGCCTGTCAATGGCCTGGCTCACGCTCTCGTCATTCTGTATCAAGCTAAGGTAATACGGAATGCCGCCAAGGACAGAATACATCCCGATTATTGCCAATCGATCCCACAAGATGCCATTTGATTTGAAGTACTCCTCTGTCTCCGCCAAGGTAAAAGGATGCAGAGGAAGTTCGTGTGTCATTCTGTTATGAAGTCCCCCGTGGCTGTCAACGATATTCTTGATCATCCAGGTAGTGGCGCTCCCGCAGACGATCAGCATTACCTGCGGACGCTTGTTGCACCAGTCATTCCAAAAATCACCGAAGGCTTTCAGAAAACGTGAATTCTTGGTGTCGAAGCAAGG
>JAZRYW010000051.1:0-5081 GCA_045600965.1 Bacteroidales bacterium
TCTCCGGCAACCCCCTGGGGAAGAATGTTCCCGAATCTGTCGCAAACGTATCCCGTGCTGTTCGGCACCGGACGTCCGATAGGGATGTCGACTTCGCCTCCCTGCACTTCGTAAGTCGTGGCGGCAGCCGTGAACTCGGTAGGCCCGTAGGCGTTGATCACACGGACGCCAGTCTTACGCACGGGGAGCATCTTCTCCCCTCCGAGCATCATATATTCCAGAGGAAGGTCAAAGCCGTTCAGAAGGGCCATTCCCACCTGTGTGGTCACCAGCATTCCTGTGATCCTGTTGTCGCGGATATATGCGGCGATGCCGTCTAGGTCCCGTCTTAGTGACTCGCTCAGGATGTGGACCTGGGAGCCCACCGCAAGAGGGCAGAGCATGTCGAAGATGGACGCGTCGAATGAGAATGACGAGTGGACCAGATGTCTGGTGTCCGGCCCCTGATGCAGCATAGAGTTGTTCCACGCTATGAAGGCACGCAGCCCCTTGTGTAGAATGACAGCTCCCTTCGGCTTGCCCGTCGTCCCGGACGTGTATATCATATATGCGCGGCCGTCCGGACGCGACAGATTGAGGGACGGCTCCTCAGCTGTGTCACCGGAAAGGGCCGTACGCAGGGTCTCCTCGTCGATGACCACCTTGGCTCCACTGTCCTCTATCATGAAGCGGCGCCTGTCCTCGGGATATTCCCTGTCTACAGGAACGTAGGCCGCGCCTATCCGCTGGACGGCAAGCACGCTCACCACGAACTCCTTGACGCGCGGGAGCATGATGCAGACGAAGTCGCCCTCTGCCACGCCCTGCCGGCGCAGCCAGGCGCCCAGACGCAGCGACGACTCGCTCAGCTCTCCGTAGCTGATGCTGCCTGTGGCATCCACCACGGCCGTGGCGGACGGTTGAGACGCCGCCTGGGACAGTACCATATCCACGAAGGTCTCCTCTGCATTGTAGGGCAGGGGGGTGCCGGTTCCCATTTTCAATGTCTCGGACAGCAGTTCTCCGTCTATTCGCGGCAGATTGTCTACAAGTGCATCCGGATTTGATGCTATGCCCCGTACAATGGCTCCGAACAGACTATGAATTGTTTTGACAGCCTTCTTGGTATATAATTTCCTGTCAAAGGCAATTTTCAGGCAAAGTTCACCATTATCTGTTATGAATGAACTCGGATTGATTTCAGAGAAATTCTCCTCCTTGGCAAGTATCGATTTCAGAGCAGGTACAGAATTCTGCTCTGTATCGGTTTCACTATGAACCGGTGCACCACTGTCGAAGTTCTCGAACGCTATGACTGTCTGGAAGAGCTGAGAGCCCAGACAGGATTGCTGCTGGATTTCCGCCAAAGGGCAAAAATCGTGTTCCTTGCTTTCTGCCGCCTGGTCGGAAAGTTGGTGAAGAAGTTGTCGAACCGTGGTATTCTTGTCGGATCTCACACGCACCGGAATGGAATTGATGAAAAGTCCGAATACGTCTCCAACCTCTACAGAGGTATTATCCCGGCCGGAAACCACCTTTGCGAACACTACGTCATTGGTGCGGGCATAAACCTGAAGGACCATACCCCAGGACATTTCGACGATGGTGCTGAATGTGATATCCTCTTGCTGGCATAAAGCGGAAAGGCGGTCGGTGGAATCCTTGTCCACATAGGACAGTATAACATCTTCGTCACTTCTGTCGGATTCGGCGACAGGACCGCCGGATGGTATTTCCGCCCTGGTTTCATAGCCGGACAGGAACTCCTTCCAATATTTCAACGATGCCTGTTTGTCCTTATGTATAATTTCACGGACGGCTTCTTCATATCTGCCGGCAGTTGATCGCTCATTGGAATGATTCAAGTGCACGCCGCTAATCTCCTCCATCAGATTTTGAATGAATCCTCCGATAAAGGTCTGCATACACCAACCGTCAACAATGATATGGTGAATTCCGAGAAGAAGATAGCAGGATGTGTCGGACTTTGCGGCACATACCACGAAGGCAAGCGGCTTTTCCTGAAGGTCAAAGCCATATGTCAGATATTCCTCGCGCAACTTCAATACAGACTTCTCCGGATCTTCCTCTCCGCTCAGATCGTGCATATATAATCCGAGTTTCCTGTCCACTATTGCCTGACGGTAAATAGAAACACCATTGCTGATTATGGACGTACGGAGTACTTCATTGCTGGCGGCCAGACGGTCGAGAGCCTTGCTCAACTGTTCTTCTGAAGGCAGTGCTGACAATTCGAAGATATTTACTATGCGGTATGCCCAGGCCTGTGGCTCTGCGAGATGCTTCAGAAGCATACTCTCCTGCATAGGGGTGAGAGGGTAGATGCGTTCAAGACGTTCTCCCCGTTTTGCGAAATCCGCTTCAACGGCTTGGAATTCGTCATCGCTCCATTCCATCTCCCCGAGGTCGCTGGCAGTATGTTCCGGATGTTCCACCGACATAGTATGTTCAGCGATTCCCTTGAGTTCATCAAGATAGAGTTCTCCCCATTGTCTGATGCTTTCCTCATCCAATAGGTTGGCATCATAGGCAAAGGGTATCAGCATCTCACCGTTGATTACCGAACTGTTCACTGACACCGGTTCCCTGATATTGCCGTTGTCCACAGCTTCTCCGGAACTGAGGTCGGAAGCCATATATAATCCCTCGGCATTATCCTCACCCGTCTTTCCTCCATCGGAGAATTCTCCAAGATAGTTGAAAGTGACCATAGGCATTTCCGCCTCGGGCATTACTCCCGTAATGTATTTGAGGACATTGTAGCCGAAACCTTTGTTCGGAATGCGGTGCAGTTCTTCCTTGACGTTGCGGATATCGGAACGCAGGTCTTCTCCCGTAATGTCAAGTACGACAGGATAGATGGAAGTGAACCATCCAACAGTGCGGTCAATTGTCAAAGGTTCCTTTCCAAAAGGCTCCCTTCCGTGACCTTCCATACTCACGGCCAGACTTCCGAAACCGGTAAGACGCTTGTAGCTGCGCACAAGACCGGTAAGAAGAAGGTCGTTGATTTCTGTATCATATGCCTCGGAACACTTGCCGATGAGCAATCCGGTGGTTTCTGCATCCAGTTTTACCGCATGGAATTTGCGGTTCACGGCCTCGTCTTTTCTCTTCAGGCGAGGAGATGCCGCCATACGCCGGGATACATTCTCCCAATATCCGATTTCCTGCGAAAGTTGATAACTTGAGGCGTATTCGTGAAGAGCCTCCGCGTATGTCTTGTAAGAATGCGTCTTTGCGGGAAGAACAACGGACTTGCCCTCAAGGGCGAGAGCATACGCCGTATTCAGGTCTTCAACAATTATCCTCCAGGACACACCATCCACTACAAGGTGATGACAAACGAGCAGCAGTGCATCACCATCATCCATACGGAACAGTGCGGCATTGAACAGAGGCCCTTTCTCCAGAGAAATCGAGCGGTGGATTTCCGAGCCGGTCATCGCAACCTTTTCCTTGCAGGAACTGTCTCCACGCAAATCGGACTCCCTCCACCCGTACAAAGTCTCTTCGTCGGTATCCCGCAGGTATAGAGCGTTCCCCTGAACTTTTGCACGAAGCATATCATGATGGCTGACAAGTGCTGACAATGCCTGTTTCAAGGCTACGGCATCTATGCATTTGTCTGACCGCAGCATAAAGTCCTGATTGAAATGGGCGGGCACGGGCATATCCAGGGCAAAGAAATGCTCTATTATTGCGGAGTTCGGTACAGGACCTGTCACAGCTTCCTGACTTATCTCCACTTCATTGCCAGCCATCTGTGCGGCCGCGGCTATGTCGCGGATCACCTTCAGCTTCATTATCTGCGACACCTGCAGGGTGATGCCCTCCTGCCGCAGCGCGCTCACGAGCCGGATCGCCTTGATGGAGTCGCCTCCGAGGGCGTTGAAACTGTCGAGCACGCTGACCGGCGAGCCGGTGTTGAGCAGCCTGCCAATGGCCGCACACAGTTTCTTCTCAGCCTCTGTCGAAGGTGCGACGTATTCCACGGTGCTCTGCACCTGAGGCACGGGCAGGGCCTTGCGGTCTACCTTGCCGTTGGACGTAAACGGAAGATTCTCCAACTTCACGTATATCTCCGGCACCATATAGTCCGTGAGATTCTCCTTGAGGCTCTTCTTCAGTGATTCCTCATCCACTTCCGCACCATTCTCCACTGTATAGTAGCAGCACAGATTCTGCACGCCGTTTATTTCCTTCACGTCGACACAGCATTGACGTATGCCGGAGTATCCGAGCACCTTGCTCTCGATCTCGCCCAGCTCGATGCGCAGGCCTCGCAGCTTCACCTGGTTGTCCAGACGGCCGAGGTATTCTATGTTACCGTCCTCGCTCCATCTTACCAGGTCGCCGGTGCGGTAGCACTTCTCTTCTCCGATGACAGTGAACTTCCCGGCGTCCTTCTCCGACGGATGCAGATAGCCCCTGGCCACACCTTCACCGCTGACTACAAGCTCTCCGGCCACTCCCCGTGGCACAAGATTCAGACTGCTGTCCACTACATACAGCTGATAGTTCGACAGCGGACGGCCTATCAGGGAACTGTCGTAGTCCCTGTCAATGTTGTAGAAGGTCGAGTACAGCGTGCATTCGGTAGGACCGTATCCGTTGTAGAAGCGGTAACGCGGCTTCCTGAGCGGCATCAACTTCTCGCCGCCCACAGACATCAGACGCAGCGAGCTGTTCCCGATACCGGTGGCAAACAGATAGCCTATCTGCGTGGTGATGAAGGCAATGCTCAACCGGTTGCTCTCCATATAGTCGTTCATTGCCTCGAGGTCCATCCTCATCCCGCTGGGTATGATGTATACGGAAGCCCCGGCAGAGAGCGCGGGGTACAGGTCCATCATATGTGCGTCGAAACCGAAATTGGCGTAGGCAACGGCGCGGTCAGAAGGAGTCACGTCGAACTCCTTGACATACCAGTGGCAGAAGTTGACGATATTGTGATGCTCCAGAACAACGCCTTTGGGCTTGCCCGTCGATCCCGAGGTGTAGAGCAGGACATACCGGTCCTCCGGAGCCAGCTCAGGAAGAGGGGATGTGACAGTAGGGAAGGACTCGCTGCCTGACCA
>JAZRYW010000052.1:0-21974 GCA_045600965.1 Bacteroidales bacterium
AATAAGCCTGCCTATTCAAAACCTTTATGATGAGTCAGGCCATAGGACTGTGTCCGTGGACATCTCAAATGGCCGACTGTCAATAGGCAAGATTGCTGAGAACACCGGAAAGTGCTATAAGTTGCATCTTGACAAGAAAACGGGATTTCCAATTGTGAAGGCAGAAGTGGCAATCTCTTCTCAAGAAAACAATGTTAAGCTCAAGGGGAACCTTATTGTGGATTTTGGAAATCCGATGTTGGTTTTCCTGATGAGCCAGCACAAAAGCGTCAGCAAAGCAATCATGAACGGGAAAATCATACCCCAAGATGCTCATGATGCAGATGGAAATGTCGTGGCACAGGGCATCTATGCTGAGACCATCACTGTTTGCGGACAAGAGTATAATGATGTCTCTATCGGGCTGACCGGAAAAATGACCGCAATAAAAGATATGGGCTTCCTCGGTATACCATTCTTTAATTCAGCGGTAGCTTTTGATTTCGATAAGGGACGAATGTTTGTCTTTTAGCAGCAGCTCGTTAAAGAATAATCAAGTTACTTTTGTACAAAATGGCAGCGCTGCCCCTTATTGAAAGTTACCGGAGGACATTACCGGATGAAGTTGGTGTGCTCTCCCCTCTCCCTTCGCGGAGTTTCAGCGCTGCCGCTTCTGAACTGCTTGAGCATATAGGCCATATTGTCTGCAAGAGTGCGCATTGTCTGGAGCCCTTCCGCATCCTTCTCTACCTCGCCTTCCGACATTCCGTAGCCTATGTTCCAGTACTGAGACGTCACGATAGGCATATTCAGCATCTGGAATGGCATCTGAAGGGTCTGAAACGATGCTGTCGCACCGCCTCTGCGGCACACTGTGACTGCGGACGCGGGCTTGCCCTGCATATAAGCGCCTCCGGCATATGCCATTCTCTGCAGGAGTGAAAGGACAGGTCCGTTGGGAACTCCGTAATATACGGGTGAGCCGACGATGACGGCGTCGCTCTGCTCCATCCTGCTTATGGCTGAGTTGCATATGTCATCGTCGAATACGCATCTTCCCTTGCCGGCACACTGTCCGCAGGCGATGCAGCCTCTGACGGGCGCGGCTCCCAACTGGAGGATTTCAGATTCTATTCCGTGTTCACGGAGCCTGGACGAGACTTCCTCCAGCATCCTGTTGGTGTTTCCCCTGAGTCGGGGACTTCCGTTGATTAAAAGCACTTTCATTTTCATTGGTCGGGTTCCTTCAGGAGTGCAGGATGTGACCGCGGCCGCACCTGTGGCATACGCCGCAGTGGTGGCTGCTACGGCACCGATGGCCTTGATTGCACTCCGACGTGAGATTTCTTTCATATTGTTCTGTCTGTGAATGTCTGTTTTCCTGTCGATGTTCGTCATTTTGAATATGCTCATTACCGTAGGGTATACGTTGATGACGGAAAAGCCGGCCTCGAGGGATTATTATTTGCCTTTTCAGGATATCTGCAAATGGAATAAACATATCCTTTCCCGTCAGGGGCAAAGGTCTCGAAGGATGCTTCCGAGGCCAATGTCGAAAGGAGGACATCGGGAAGATCGGACCTTAGTCCGGTTCCCGTCATTTTCAGGAAAGCCTCCTTGCGTGTCCATATCTTTGCGAATTCCGCTCCGGGATGCGACGATCCTTTCACGGAGCGGATCTCCCCGTCATTCAGGCACATCCTCATAAGCGCTTCATCCGGCACGAGGTCCGTCTGCTCTATGTCGCAGCCCGTGGATACGTTGTCTATGGAGCAGATGGCAGCCTTGTGACAATGGCTCAGGCTGAAATGAATATTCGGATAATCCTTCAGAAAAGGTTTGCCCTTAGGGCCGTACGAGAACTCCGGAATATCGGTGATGCCGTATTCCGAGAGGAGTCCCTGTGCAAGGAGCAGATACGACTTCACGCAGAGCACCCTGTCGATATGGAATCCGTATGCAAGCGCCTTGGTTCTTCTCCACGCCGGAATCAGGCTCAGGTCCGCTTCCAGAGAGGTTTCATTGACCTTTTCTATCTCATCGAATATATATATCATACAATTGAGAATCTGTTTTGAAATGGTTAACTTCAATACTTATGATTCTTTTTCGCATATTTTTCGCTGCTTTTCAGTCACAACGGAACCCGTTGCTCCTTCAAATCATCAAAAAATCTACTGAAAAATAACCTATAATAATTTTCGTGAACCATTTCAAAACAGATTCTGAAAAGACCACTGCCGCCGGATGGCTGCCGTAGCCTTGCCCCTGTCTTTGATTTATTGTCAGAAACCGAAACCGACTCCGATTCCGAGGAAACTCCTCGCACCGAAGTTGTAGAGGAAGTTGACGCCGACACTGATCAGGGGTGAGAGCTGTACGCCGGCAACGAAATTGGTTCCAATCGTGCATTTTGCGTTCTTGCCGAGACTCTGGAATATACCTGCCTGCGCTCCGGCATAGAGCCCGGTGACTCCGTTCAGATAGAGGGTGAATCTTGGCCCTGTCAGAATCTGGAGGTCCATCTGGCCGGCAGCCCTGTCGTGGAACATGCCGAAGTTGACTATATCCCAGGAAAGGAAGTCGTGGATAATGTAGTTCCAGCGGAAATCGGCATTGAAGGACAGTTTCGAATCGAGGTCGTCCTTGAAATTGTCCGACTGCCCGATGGCGGCATCAATCCAAAGGGTCGAAGTGCGCATAGGCCTCATACCGAAGCCATATTCGGAGCCCTGGAAGGGCTGTCTTATCTGGGCATTCGCCTGGGTTGCAAAAAGAATTACCGCTGCGAGGATGAATAATGCTTTTTTCATATTGCTGTTGTTGTATTGTTATTGTTGTCTGGGTTCGAAGCGCCCTATGGAATGGGCAAGGGTGATTTCCTGCCCTTCACGCAGATGCAGGGCTGATGCAAGGGCGGGCTTGTCAATCAGCGCCCTCACGACGCAGGCAAGGGACGAGGAAGCGCACTGCAGATACACGTTCTCAGCGATGAAGCCTGTGTCCACATAGATGGTCTCCACCACCCCTCTACCCTGCTTGCCGCAGAGTTTGGAGCAGTCTGCCACATAGACGAGGTTGACTGGAGCGGCCGCGACGAAATCCTGAGTGCCGGTAAGTCTGCGAATATCCCCCGCACCTTCGATTTCCATCAGGAGATTGTCCTTCGGGTCATAGAGGTACGTACCCTGCCGGAGGCATACATATATGTCAGTTTCCTGGGAGTTGTGGGATGAAGGCGCGGTGCGTCTGTCCTCCTTCCGGAACCCGAAAGCGGCCCAAAGGATGTCCGACAGTTCCTGTAATGAGACTTCTTCATCCGAGAATCTGCGGCAGCTCCGCCTCTGCCGGATGCTGTCATACAGGCTTGATGTTGATCCTGAAGGTATGGGAAGCTGGATGGATGAGGGCATAAGACCTGAATGATTTAAAACGCAGAACAAAGTTAGTAATTTTTCGGCACTGTTTCATATCTTTGTGGAGTTAAACCGTTCAACACTGGGACCGATGGCACGCAAATTACCGAAAGTTGCTCTTATCTACGATTTTGACGGCACTCTCTCGCCGGGAAATATGCAGGAATTCGGATTCATACAGGCCGTAGGCAAGACGCCTGAGGAATTCTGGCGCCTTTCCAACGAGGTAGCCCCCGGTCAGGATGCAAGCCACATACTCTGCTATATGAAGCTTATGATAGACGAGGCGAAGGCTTCCGGCATAGAATTGAAGAGGGATAATTTCGTCAATTTCGGAAAGGAGATAGAACTCTTCGACGGTGTGCGGGAATGGTTTTCCATGATCAATGAATACGGCAGGCGGAAAGGCGTTGAGGTCGAGCATTATATCAACTCCTCCGGCCTGCTGGAGATAATAGAGGGTTGTCCTATCGCATCCGAGTTCAAGCGCATATTCGCCTGCTCGTTCATGTATGACGAAAACGGTATCGCCGTCTGGCCTGCGGTGGCCGTTGACTATACCGGCAAGACCCAGTTCCTCTTCAAGATAGCCAAGGGCATAATGTCAGTCAGCGACACCGTGATGGTCAATGAAAGCCAGAGCGAGGAGTCCAAGCCCGTACCTTTCGAACATATGATATATATGGGCGACGGTGAGACGGATGTGCCCTGTATGAAGATAGTCAAGATGTTCGGTGGCACTTCGATAGCTGTCTTCCCGGCCGGATCCGAGCGCAAACGGCTCACCGCGGACAAGCTGTACAGGCAGGAGCGCGTCAATTTCAAATGCCGTGCGGACTATACCCGGGGCGGGGAGATATGGAGTGTGGTCACGGCTCAGATCGACAAGATAAAAGCCGACTCGGAGCTTGCCAGGCTGCGGCGCAGGTTCAACCGCTAGAGGTTTATCACCTTCACGCCGCCGGAGGCCGGAGTGGCTACGACCATATGCGGGATATGCTGCGGCAGGGCGAGGTGGTCGAAGGCATGCTGAGGAATCTTGACCGTTACGGAAGCGCTTTCATTTGAAAAATTCAGCACCACAAGGGCTGCCTTCCCCTTGGATGAGCGCAGGAATGCAAAATGCTTCCGGGTGTCGAATCCCGCGCTTTGACTGTTGAACCAGTTCAGGTCATAGACCTCCCCCTCGCAGAATCGCTCGTCATCGGCAAGCGCGAGAAGTTTCCTGTACTGGTCGAGCAGGTCTTTCTGCTCATCGGAAAGTCTGTCTTCGAGCAGGTCCGCTACTGAAGGCACGGTGCAATAGTCGAATATGGAAGTGCGGCCGTCCCGTCCGCTGTAGCCTTCGGCCTGCATACCCCTTTCTCCGAGTTCCTGCCCGAAATAGAGCATAAAGGGAGAATTGTCGAACAGAAGCGCATATGCGAATGCACAGAGGGCCCTGTGACCGTTATGCGCCACGAAATCGCTTGCGAGCCTCTGTTCGTCGTGGTTCTCCACGAAATTCAGGAGGCGGCTCTTGACGTCCTCCCCCTTTTCATCCCTCCTCCGCCACAGGTCGGTCAGAAGGCTTGCGGTGGATTCTCCGGAGAGAACCTTTCTCAGGAAGTCGTAGGTAAGGGATTTGTCATACAGATAGTCGAAACCTCCCTGACTGATATAAGGCTGATAATTGTCCGTGTTGTAGACTTCGCCTATGAATATGGCGTCCGGGTATTCCTTGCGTACAATACTCAGGGCCCAGCCGAAGAATTCCACGGGTACCATCTCCACCATATCGCATCTGAAGCCGTCAACGCCTTTGGACAGCCAGAACAGAATGATGCGCAGCATCTTGTCCCAGGTGGAGCGGTTGCCGTAATTCAGTTTCACGGTCTCGTACCAGTCGAAAGCTGATGGGGCCGGGCTGAAACAGTCGTTCCCTGTCGCCTTGGCGGGATCTTCGCTGTAGCCGGTCAGGCCGTCCGGAAGTCTGAGCGGAGCGTCAAGGATATAGAAGTTGTCATTTGCGAAATTGTCCGTTTCGGAATGGTATTGCCTGAACACGTGGTTGGGAACCAGGTCAATGAACACCTTCATTCCGGCTTTGTGCGTCCTTGAGACCATATCCTCGAATTCACGCATACGGTCATCTACCGAAACGGAAAGGTCCGGATCCACGTCATACCAGTCGCGGACTGCATAAGGGGAACCTGCATCCCCCTTGACTATGCATCTGGCGCATTCCTGCAGTCCGGGATAAACGGACCTGGCGCCGTGTGCTATGACACCCGTATACCAGATTGCATCGATGGAAAGGGATTTTATATATGCCAGCCGCTGCTCTGTGATGTCGTTGAACTTACCGCATAACCCACCGGGGCATTCCGGTCCTTTTGAGGAGTGGAATGCCCGCAGCAGGAGCTGGTATATCTTCAACTTGCCCATCGGCTACCAACCGAGAATCTTCTTGAAGTCGTAGTCTTCGGGATTCTTTACAAATTCAGAAGCGGCCTTGTAGTCTTCTGGAGTGATGTAGTGGCAGATATGGTTGAAGTAGTTCTGAGCGATGCCACCCTCGATGTCGACCCTGCGGGGAGGTATCTTGCCTTCCTCATTCTGGAGGTCGTGGAGATAGAGGGGACGGGCGTTGCCGAATACGTCCACATATACCATACAGCCGGTCTCACCCCTGCTGAAGAGTTCATATGCGCCCATTGCCAGTTCGGAGCAGTATGACAGGTCATATGCAACAGGGTCCTGACAGCGGACGTCATAGCCTATTTCCACAGGACGGGTCTTTACCTTGAGCCCTGTCTTTGCGAACTCCTTCTCGAGTATCTCATTGAAAAGGACTGCCTTCGATATCTTGCCAAGCTCGGGATGACCGTGTTCATCATAGGTCATATGTACACCGGTAGCCTTGATGTCTTCGGGTGAGAGATCGTGGAAAACGCCTTCGGCAACAACGACGGTGCCGTATCCGATGCCCAGTATCCTGCGCTTGATGATGGCCGAGACAGTGAGCCTGATTATCTTGTCGACGGTGATGGAAGTCCTGTTGAACATTTCGGGGATGATGGTCATAGGACAGTGCGTGGCTTCACCGATGCCGAGTGCAAGGTGTCCTGCGGAACGTCCCATTGCACTGATCAGAAGCCAGTTGCCGGACGTGCGCGCATCTTCATATATAGTGCGGGCGATGTGTGCGCCTTCGTTCTTGGCCGAGTTGAAACCGAACGTGGGAGTATTGTCGGGAAGAGGAAGGTCGTTGTCTATTGTCTTGGGGATATGGATGTTGCGGATGGGATATTTCTTCGCTTCCAGGAACTTCGCGATGCGGTTGGCAGTGGATGCGGTATCATCTCCTCCCACTGTTACGAGAAGTTTCACGTTGTTGTCCTGGAAAAGGCCAAGGTTGAAGTTCTTCTCGAAATCCTCGTCGGTAGGTTTGAAACGGCTCATCTGGAGGTAGGAGCCGCCACGGTTGAAATAGGCGTCAGCCTTCTGGAAATCAAGGTCTTCAGTGCGGGGATTCCGGCTGAAGAGGCCGCTGTAGCCGCCGTGAAGTCCTATTACCCTGTAACCGTTCTTGAGGAAAGTCTTTGCTGTTGAGCATACGACAGTGTTCATTCCGGGAGCCGGGCCACCGCCGCAAAGGATGATGATGGATTCTTTCATTTCTATTTGTGTTTGTCAAAACAATTCTGTGTCGCAAATATAGTCTTTTTTACCTATTTTTTCGTAATTTTGAGGCTTGAATTCATCACGACTGTATGGCAAGGATTTCGAGGAAAGACGCTGAGGCGAGAACGGCGTGGCTGCGTGCCGAGATAGAACGGCACAACCACAGCTATTATGTGGACAATGCGCCTACCATCACCGACTTCGAGTTCGACCTCCTTATGGCGGAACTCATTGCCCTGGAAGAAAGGTTCCCTGACCTTTCCACAGAGGACTCCCCCACCCGTCACGTGGGCAGCGACCTTGCCGCCGCGCCTGTCACCGTAAAGGGTGACGCCGCTCCGGGCAACGGCAATTTCCGTCGTGCAAGGCACAGATATCCTATGCTTTCCCTCGGCAACACATACAGCGTCGATGATATAAAATCCTTCCACGAGAGAATAGTCAGGATGACGGACACGCCTTTCAGATACTCGGCCGAATTGAAGTTCGACGGTACCGCAATATGCCTTACCTACCGCAACGGCGAACTCTTCCAGGCTCTTACCCGCGGCGACGGTTCAGTTGGAGACGATGTCACCGAAAACGTGCTGACCATCAATGGCATCCCCAGGACGCTGCACGGAGATGACATACCTGAGGAATTCGAGATACGCGGAGAGATATATATGCCCTACAAGGCATTCGACGCGCTGAACGCCGAGCGGGAAAGTCAGGAGGAGGCGCTTTTCGCCAATCCACGCAACGCAGCCTCCGGAAGCCTCAAGCTCACGGACAGCGGCGAGGTGGCAAGCCGCAATCTGGAGTGCGTGCTCTACCATATGGTGGGTGACAGCCTTCCGTTCAGGACCCACACCGAGTCCCTCGCAGCGGCCGGCAGGTGGGGTTTGCCCACGTCGCCATATTCCCGTGTATGCTCTTCAGTGGATGAAGTGCTCGAATATATATCATACTGGGACATCCAGCGCAAGTTCCTTCCTTTCGCCACGGACGGCATCGTGATAAAGGTGGACGAACTTCCTCTGCGTGAATCGCTCGGATATACGGCGAAGTTCCCCCGTTGGGCGACTGCCTTCAAGTTCAAGGCCGAGCAGGCGCTCACACGTCTGATTTCCATCGACTACCAGGTGGGCCGGACCGGAGCCGTGACCCCGGTGGCCAATCTCGACCCTGTACAGCTCTCCGGAAGCGTCATACGCAGGGCGTCACTTCACAACCTCGACCAGATGAACCTGCTCGACGTGCGCATAGGTGACAGGGTCTATATCGAAAAGGGTGGAGAAATCATTCCGAAGATAGTCGGCGTAGAGCTCTCAATGAGACCCGTCGGTGCCGACAGACCCGAATTCCCCAGCCTGTGTCCCGACTGCGGCGCCGCCCTGGTACGTGATGAAGGCGAGGCCCGGCATTACTGTCCCAACAGCGACAACTGCCCGACACAGATCAAATCCGCCCTTGTTCATTTCACATCCAGGAAGGCAATGAACATACTTGCCGGTGAGGCCACAGTCGACCAGCTCTTCAACAGCGGAATGGTAAGGGACTTTGCAGACCTTTACAGCCTTACAAAGCAACAGCTTATGACTCTTGACGGCTGGCAGGAACGTTCTGCCGAGAGGTTTCTGGAAAGCGTCGGGCGTTCTCTGTCAAGGGATTTCGATGCGGTGCTCTACGCTCTGGGAATACGCCACGTGGGAGAGACCACGGCCCGTATGCTTGCCGGACATTACCGCACGATGGACGCCCTGAGAGCGGCTTCGTTCGAAGAACTTGTATGTGTAGGTGACATAGGCGGCATAATTGCGGCGTCCATCCGCGAATGGTTCGAGGACCCGTGCCATATCGCCCTTCTCGGAAAGCTCAAGGATGCCGGCCTGAAATTCGAGATGCTCGAGTCGGATGAAAGGATTTCCGATGTGCTGGCAGGAGCGGCCATCGTTGTCACCGGCAGCTTCTCCATCCCCAGGGAGGAGATGAAAAGAAAGATCACCGCATACGGCGGCCGCAATGTAAGTTCGGTCAGCGGAAGCACCGACTATCTGCTGGCCGGAGAGAAATGCGGGCCGGAGAAGATCAGGAAAGCGGAGAAACTCGGCGTCAAGGTCATCAGTGAAAAGGATTTTTACAATATGACGGATGGGAAGTAGGCAGGACAGATGGACACACTCGTTCTCCAAAACGGCCAAATTCCTTACGAAGGACATCTGGCAGGGGAACTTCTCCGAACTTGACAAGATCGGGAAGCGCACAATGCGCTATCTCCGTGTGATCGTGTCGGTTGTCCGCAACTTCGGCGGCAA
Organism: Bacteroidales bacterium; assembly: GCA_045600965.1. Taxonomy (GTDB): domain Bacteria; phylum Bacteroidota; class Bacteroidia; order Bacteroidales; family UBA932; genus RGIG6374. The sequence continues at coordinate 9,359 of JAZRYW010000052.1, forward strand.
GGCCATAAACCGTGAAGCTGTATTCCTCAGCTATCAGACCATAATGGCTTTTGTCCCGTTCGTGGCTCTGGCCATATTTTTCACAAACGGACTCGGACTGAGCATCGTGTTCGCGGACACGATGTACAACTCCTTTCCCAACCAGTCCCAGCTGATAGACACAGTGTTCTATGCGGCGAACAACATACTCGACACCACCAACTCAGGCCTTTTCGGTGTGATATCATTCCTCTGCTTCGTCTGGCTGGTGTTCTGGATGATGGTCTGTGTCGACCGCGCCTTCAACCGCATATTCGTGATAAAGAGAAGACGCTCATTCTGGAAGGAGCTTGTGGCCATACTCGCCACAACAATCATATCACCTCTCGTCATCCTGCTCTTCCTCTACACGGCAGTGCACTATGCCAGCTCGCTGGACTCGCTTTTCCCGGATTCTTCGGTCATAGGGTACATATCATCCAATCTCTACTGGGTACTCTTCTATGCGGCTACCGTGGTGATATTTGTGATGATGTACAAACTTATACCGCACAACAAGGTCAGCCTCGAATCGAGTTTCAAGGCGGCCCTGGTAGCAGCTTTGTTCTTCGTTGTCCTCCAGTACCTCTACCTTGAAACCCAGCTTATGGTGACAAGGATGAACAGCGTCTACGGCGCGTTCGCATTCTTCCCTCTCCTTCTTATATGGATGAGTTTCAACTGGCGGATCATACTCATAGGAGCCGACCTGTCATATTCCTTCCAGGAGGTGGACAGGGAGATAGAAAACGAGATAGACAGGGAGATGGACCTCGAGAAACAAAACAACATTGACAATTGATTATGGAATTCAGCGGACAGGACAATATAATGATTGACGCTCAGTTCGAGGAACTGAGGACGGCGAGTCTGAAACGATGCCCCAACAAGTGGGAGTATGAGCAGGTTCTCAAGGCTTTCGATTTCGCGCGCAAGGCGCACGAAGGTGTGCGCAGGCGCTCGGGCGTGCCGTATATCCTTCATCCCATCGCTGTAGCCAAGATTGTTGTCAATGAAATAGGCCTTGGCTACAAGTCGATATGCAGCGCCCTGCTCCACGACGTGGTGGAAGACACCGACTACACTGTTGAAGACATACGCAGGCTGTTCGGTGACAAGATAGCGTCCCTGGTCGACGGCCTGACAAAGATGAAATATGCCCTTGACAATGACGGGAAGAATCTCAGGGAAAACACTGAAAGCCTTCAGGCGGAGAATTTCAAGAGAATCCTCCTTACACTTAACGACGACATAAGGGTGATGCTCATCAAGCTGGCCGACAGGCTCCACAACCTCAGGACAATTGAGTATATGCCCGAGGCCAAGCGCGACAAGATACTCGCCGAGACAAGTTACATCTTCATCCCCCTGGCCCATCGTATGGGTATGTACAACATCAAGACCGAGATGGAGAACATCTGGCTTCAGTACAAGGAGCCAAAGGCCAACAGGGAGATCAGACAGCGGCTTCAGGATATCAGCGAGGCCCGTCAGCCCATAATGGAGAACTTCGTGAATCCCATTGACAGGATGATGCGCGACACCCGCCTGAAGTACACCATCCAGACAAGGATGAAGACCCCCTACTCCATCTGGCGTAAAATGAACGTGAAGAAGGTCCCCTTCGAGGAGATCTATGACATATATGCGGTCCGCATCATCTTCGAGCCCGAGGATGGCGCCAACGAACATGAGCAGTGCTACCGCATCTACCGTATGCTCCAGTCCGTATATCCCAAGAGGGAGAAGCTTGACCGCCACCGTGATTTCCTCGCCACGCCCAAGGCCAACGGCTACGAAGCCCTCCACTGCACTATGATGGTACCCGGCGGATACTGGGTGGAGGTCCAGATACGCACCAAGCGTATGAACGATGTCGCCGAGCGCGGAGTTGCGGCCCACTGGTCATACAAGAACGGATCACAGCAGTCCACCGACCGTGAGGACCAGAGCATCGACCTCTGGCTGGCAAAGATACAGAAGGTGCTTCAGAACCAGGATGCCAGTGCCCTCGATCTTCTGGATGACATACACGAGGAGCTTACCACGGGTGAGATATACGTATTTACGCCCAAGGGCGAATCGAAATCCCTTCCGAAAGGCTACACGGCACTTGATTTCGCATATCAGATACACTCCAAGATAGGCAACAGGGCTATTGCAGCCCGCATCAACCAGAAACTGATGCCCCTTTCAACCGTTCTCCAGAGCGGTGACCAGGTGCTTATCATAACAACAGAGACACAGAAGCCAGAAAGGGACTGGCTCAAGTTCGTGAAGTCCTCCAAGGCGCGTGAGAAGATATCGGATTTCCTCAAGGAGGAGGGAAAAGGCAATATCGCCGAAGGCAACAGGATACTCGACAGCCGTCTGGCCGAACTCGGTGTCCGTCCCAACAGCCGCGTGCTGAAGAAACTGATGAACGCCTATTCTGTCTCCGGCGGAAAGGATGACCTTTATATGAAAGTTGCGATGGGCGTCATCGACCTCTCCGACCTTGACAATGTCATCCACTACAACAGCCGTCAGAAAGCAGTGTCGCTTTGGGGCGTGACCGTAGACGAGGAAAACGGAGTTGAGGATGCCGGCGAAGTCGTCGAAGGTGTGGAAGCCACATCCTTCATCATATCCGACTGCTGTCAGCCTATGCCCGGTGACGCCATCACCGGATTCCTCTATGAGAACGGATCCGTGGTCCTTCACAAGAAGAGCTGTCAAGTCGCCGAATCCCTTGCATCCAAGAAAGGGAACACCATAGTCAAGGTGAGCTGGAAGAAGCACAAGGTCGTATCCTTTCTGGCACGAATATCGATACGCGGCATAGACAGGATAGGCATAGTCAACGAGATCACCCGGGAGGTGTCATACGATTTCAACCTCAATATGAGGCAGATGTTCTTCCAGACGCACGACGCCATTTTTGACGGATACATTGACCTGTATGTCCACGATACATCCCATCTCGACTCCATTGTCAAGCGGATCCTGCTCATCAAGGGTGTTGAGATGGCTCAAAGAACCGAAGTGACTGACTGATGAAGAATACAGCATATACCCTGCTGGCGCTGTTCGCCTTCCTGCTCATACTGGTTGACGCGAATTCCTGCGCCAACACCACCGCCGCTCCCACGGGAGGAGACAAGGATACCCTGCCGCCGGTACTGCTTGGCACCGTACCCTTGCAGAACGCGTTGAACTTCCCCCTTACCGGAGGCACTGTGGAATTGAAGTTCAACGAATACACTCAGGTCAAGACTCCGGCCGAAGTATATGTCGCTCCCCCTCAGAGGCGCAAGGCCGGTGTCAAGATGAAAGGCAAGAGCGTTGTCGTGACATTCAATGATACTCTCAAGGCCGATAGAACCTATACCGTGGATTTCGGCAATGCCCTGGCGGACAACAATGAAGGCAATCCTTTCAAGCGCTACGTTTTCACGTTTTCCACCGGGGACTACATCGATTCGATGTATATCACCGGCACTGTGATGGACGCCGAGAAACTGCTCCCTGCAAAGGGTATGCTGGTAGCGGTCTATGATTCGCTTCAGGTGGAGGATGGACAGCGCGCCGTACCGTTCGACTCCCTTGTTCTGTTGAAGCCGCCCTACTCCGCCACCAGGACTGACGACTGGGGTTTCTTCACCCTTCGCAACATCCCTCCGAAGAAATTCAGGATATATGCCATCGAAGATCTGAACAGCAACAACATCTTTGATCCTGAGACAGAAAGGATAGCCTTCAACAGTTCATTCTTCGTTCCGGAGAATGTGATGCGCGACTCGATTCCCGAGCTTCTGTTCTATGATATGAAGGATACGCTGGGATGCAACAGCCGTATTCCGATGTTCAATCTGCTTATGTACAAGGAAGAGACATCCCGTCAGCGCATAACCAACACCGGCAGGATTTCGAACAGGGAATGTTTCATCAAGTTTATGTCCCCGAATCCGGATATCGACACGCTCTATTTCAGCGGCATCCGTGACAAACATCTTATCAGGAGCTTCAATTCCAAGGGTGACAGCCTCTCCTTGTGGATTACCGACAAGGGATTCCTTCCGGACACTCTCTTCGCCCATATAAGGTATATGATGACTGACTCCACCGGAAATCTCTCCCTTGCCACTGAGGATTTCAAGATGGCCGTGGACAAGAGTCTGCAGAAGAAGGACGCCACGGGCAGAATCGTGAAGGACACTACAGTGCAGATGACCGTTACGGCGCAGGGCGAGACCGTCGAGCAGAACGGCTACCTGTTCGAGTTCGGCCAACCTCTTGAAAAGGACGATTTCAACGGCATCCTTCATTTCAAGATATCTCCCAGAGGCGACACAACCTTCATCTCCCACAAGGTCACAAAGGATACGATCAATCCCAAACGGTACACCCTGATTCCCGAAGACACTTTCGAGAAGGGCTGGTCATATCACATAACCGTACCCAAGGGCACCTTCATTGACATCAACGGCCTGCCTAATGACAGCACCGCCGTCAAGGTCGAGCTCCCTTCCGACGAGGATCTGTCCTTGATGCAGCTCATTCTGACAGGAGTGAAGACAAGGTATATCGTAGACCTTGTCAATGAGAAGAGGGACAAGGTGTACCGTTCATACGTGATTGATTCCGACTGCACGCTCGATTTTCCCTACCTCAGGGAAGACAAGTATTCGGTCCGCATCACCGAGGACCGCAACCGCAACGGAAAGATAGATACAGGTAATCTGCTGGAGAACAAGCAGCCCGAGAAAGTGCTTATGGCCGATTTCGGCGACAGGAACTATGTGATGGAAGTGAAGAGCCGCACGGACTATGAACAGGAATTCAATCTGGAGGACATGTTCAAATGAAACGCCTGCTGACCATACTTGCCCTTCTTTTCGTCATAACGCCCTTTGCGCTGGCACAGGACGATATGAAGGATGTCTTCCCCGGGGATTCGGTGAAGATTCATCAGAAAGTGTACAAGTCAAGGCATATGCTCGGAGTAAAATACGGCTATCACATCTCCGGTGCCTCGTTCACGCCTGACATCAAGCCTTCGAGCATAATGTCCCCCGTGAATTTGTCAGTGCTCTACACCTACTATCACGATCTCTGGGATATGTTCCCCATCTTCGGTATCCAGACAGGCGTCAAGTATTCGACTGAAGGCTTCGAATCCGAATGGGGTTATGCCGAGAAGTACGATGTGCTGGAGCTGCCGCTCATCTCCCAATTCAACTATCTCATCGGCGGGCATTTCCGCATAATGGCCAATGCCGGCACCTTCTATTCCTACAGACTGAGGACCTATGATCCCGAAGGCTGGGACAGGAATGACATACGCCACGACTACGGATTCATTTTCGGCGGCGGAATCGGTCTTGCATTCGGGCCTTTCGAGCTTCAGATAGAAGGCAACTACAAACGTTCGGTATGCAGCCTTTACCAGCCATTGAAGCTCAGTGACGAATATTGGATATACGGCTACGAGCAGCAGATTATGCTGTCCGCCGCCCTTTTCATAAATCTATGGTAGTGAAAAGAATTGTCTGCAAGGTTGCAAACGTGCTCATAGGCGGTGGCAATCCGGTTGTCATACAGACTATGTGCAACACATCCACCAATGATGTCGAGGCTTCAGTGGCACAGTGCAGGGAGTGCATAGCGGCAGGAGCGCAGATGATAAGGCTCACGACACAGGGCCTGCGTGAAGTCGAGTCATTGGGCAGGATCAAGGCCATCCTCCGCAGCGAAGGATATGATACGCCTCTGATAGCTGATATCCATTTCAACGCGGAAGTGGCAGTCGCAGCTGCCGCTGTCGCCGAAAAGGTACGCATCAATCCCGGCAATTTCGCACGCAGACACGAGGATGCGGTCGAGGCGTTCGGAAGGTTCATAAAGGTCTGCAAACTGCACGGCACCGCCGTCCGCATAGGAATCAACCACGGTTCTCTCGGTGAAAGGATCACCGGCCTCTACGGAGACACTCCCCGGGGTATGGTACGCGCGGCTATGGAATGGCTGGGGCTCTGCATCTCCAATGATTTCTATAATGTCACCGTATCCTTGAAGTCAAGCAACGTAAGGGTTATGGTGGATGCATACCGTCTCCTCCAGAAGGAAATGGAAGCTGACGGGACGGTCTTCCCGGTTCATCTCGGTGTGACGGAAGCCGGCAATGGAGATACGGCCAGGATCAAATCGGCCGTCGGTATAGGCGCTCTGCTTCTTGAAGGCATAGGCGATACGATACGCGTCTCCCTGACTGAAAATCCGGCAAAGGAAATCTCAGCCGCAAGAAGCATACTCAAAGCCTGTGAAGACATCAGGGCCGGGGCATTGAAGGAAGGCCTGGTAGAGGCTTCGAACCGTGAGGAATTTATTGCGGCAGCCTCCATCCTTTACGGTCCCTCTCTTCTTGACCGCAGGACAGATGACTTTGAGTTGCAGGCGACTGTCGCCGGAAAGTCACTTTCAGAGGAGGATATTGTATCTTTCAAGGACGATCTTCTCCAGGCCTGCAGACGCAGGTTTACAAAACCAGAGTACATATCCTGCCCAGGCTGCGGCCGTACGCTTTATGACCTGGAGTCGACCGTTGCAAGGATAAAGGAAGCCACATCATCCTTCGGCGGCATCACGATAGCCATTATGGGCTGTATAGTCAACGGCCCGGGAGAGATGGCCGATGCAGACTACGGCTACGTGGGAGAAGGCGGAAAGAAGGTCGCCTTATACAGAGGCAGACAGCTTGTGGAACGCTCCATTCCTCAGGAGCAGGCTATCACCAAACTGCTTGCGCTTATCGAATCTGACCGTTCGGAACGGAATCAGAAGGATTGAACAGGCAGGGAGGCCTGGGAATTTATCACAAGATAGACCATATAGGCCGCATAGGCCAGGACGAATATCGCACCGTCGAAACGGTCGAGATGCTTCTTCTGTCCGATGAAATCACTGATGGGAAGAAGTATCGCGGCTATCATCACCATAGACATATCAACCATTGTCACGCCTCTCAGAGGCAGCGGATGGATAACTGAACTCACTCCGAGTATCAGGAGGATGTTGGATATGTTGGATCCGACGATGTTGCCAAGAGCCAGCTGCCCCTTGCCTTTCCTTGCAGATGCGATGCAACTTGCAAGTTCAGGAAGGGATGTGCCGAATGCCACTATGGTTATGGCGATGAAGGCGTCTGACACTCCGAGCCATTTGGCTATGCCGGTGGCTGAATTGACGAACAGTTTCGCGCCCGCGACAAGGCCTGCAAGCCCTGCCACAATCAGGAGTGATGCCCATAGGACCACCCTGCCCTTCTTCGGCGTATAGCGTCCTTCATCGGCCGGTTCCACAGGCATATTCCTCTCCTGGGGCGTGCGGGCTTTCAGGATCATGAACATATAGAGGGCGAATACGGAAAGAAAGATGATTCCGTCCACACGGCTCAGGACATTGAAATGTCTGTGAGAATCGAAAATGCGGTCGAAACAGAGAAGAAGCATCAGGAATGATGCCAGAAGATTGAAGGGAAAGTCCCTCCTTGTATTGGACTTCTCGTATCCGACAGGCGCGATCAGTGCTGTTATGCCGAGTATCAGCAGAGTGTTGAAGATGTTGGACCCCGTGATGTTGCCGATCGCCATATCGGAGTTGTGGTCTATGGAAGAGAGGACGCTTACGGTCATCTCGGGGAAGGATGTACCGATTCCGACAATCACTACTCCTATCACGAATTCCGGCAGACCGCTTTTGCGCGCAATGAGCGACGCATTGTCGACAAGCACGTCTGCCGCGACTATCGTCAGCGCGACACCTGTGATCAGAAGTATGAAATAAATCGGAATCGGCATCTTGTCTTATAACCTATTTGTCTCTTCCCGGCTCCTCAAGATAGGAGTCAACTGTGAACGACTTGGTCACGAGCTTGTCAGCGCCGTCGGTAACGAATATATGCACCGGATTGTCTGTCGATTCGCCCTGGGCCATAATGACGACAGTGACAGTATATATTCCAGTAATATTGTCATACACCGTGTTGAACACAAGCGCGCTGTAAAGCGTCTCGCCGAGCACGACAACCTGCGGTTCGGCAACTGCGCCTTTCACCTGTACGGTGATGGAAGCGGCTGTCATACTGATCAGATGATCGGGAATTCCGGAGAATGTGACCTTGAAGGCCTGCTGCTTGAATATCTTTATGGGAGCATCAATACCCTTGATTCCGATGTAGATGTTGTATTCATCCTGGGAGAAGGAAGAGAACAGCGTGTAGTCCTTGCAGAGCGCTTCCTTTGCATCAGCTCCGTTGACACGGACCTTCTGGCCGTTGCCGTTGAGAAGGGCATTCCATTCCGACTTGCTGTCAGCCTTAATCACCCAGTAATCCCCGTCGGCGTCCGTGGCGACTCCTATTTTAGGCGACTCTTCCGTGTTATGGCCGATGACACGTATCTTAACTCCGGATTCATCTACGATGAACTGTTCCTCACCTTCCGATCCGTACTTGACGGTCCAGTAGTAGTCATCCCCAAGTTTGGTTATACCGATATAGGGTATATTCACGTGGAAGTCGGTTCCTGCCCCTTTGCCGTCCCGGATTACAATGGACGTGTTGTCAGAAAAACTGATGATCCAGCCGATTTTGTTGTTGGCGGTATCGAACAGCGTGTCAACTGCTGTAACCGTACCGTTGTCCTGAAGTGTCCTGGCAAGTGAATCAACCTTTGCCACCTGCGAATTCACGTCATTTATGGCCTTGACGGTTTCCTGATGATACTTGTAAGTGGCGAACTTGTATGCGGCTCCGCCTGCGGCGGTGAAGGTGACATACAGCGAATCACTGCTGAAGTTGACGGATTCAATCCAGGCGTCACCTGCAGAACCGGAAGCGGATATCCTGTTGCCTGCGGAATCCTTGATCCACTGGGGCTCGCCGTTTCCATAACGGACCTGCCAGTAGGTCACGCCCTGATCCTCAGCTGTGGAAACTATGGGATATCCGGCATCTGCGCCATCTTTTCCAATGGCCTTGATGTTCTGTCCCGAGCCATCGGCAAGGAACTTCGCCTCCTCACCTTCGAACTGTATGGCCCAGTAGAGAAGGCTGTCCGAGCCCGCCTTGGTGGTTATGTGGAAGGGTACGAGGTCGCCGCCGTCCTTGCCGTTGAGGATATCTACAGTATAGTCTTTCCCATTGTCAAGGCTGATGGCGTAACCCTTCACGGTCTCTCCTTCAAGTATGGGGTTTACGTCCTTGATATAGGAAGCTCTGCCGAAAGGCTTCATCGATTCCTTGAGAGTCTCTATCCATCCGTTGATCGACCTTTCCTGTTCTTCAACCGCAGTCTTGAAGCAGTCATACAGAGGTATGCGGATGACACCGTCGCCCACATAGCGGAATTCCACGTATCCGTGGTCCTTGTCAACGACGACTTCTTCGAAATAGGTATAACCGGCATCACCCACGGCCTTTGACAGTTTTGTCCAGGTCTTGCCGTTGTCGACGGAAAGATACCAGTATTCTTCCTCTATCTTGAGCTGGGGAGTGATTCCGTCTTCCCCGCTTTCTCCCTGGTCCCCGACTTCACCGTCCTGGCCATCCTTGCCGTCCTTTCCGTCCTTGCCATCCTTTCCGTCCTTGCCGTTCTTGCCGTCCTTTCCGTTCTTTGCCATACAGGGTATCTTATCCCCGTATTCATCAAGTATGTACTGACTGCTTGCGGCATTCATATAGATGGCCCAGTAGTAATTGCCGTCATAGTCGAACTTGGGCGTTATCCTGGGATTGGCACCGTCGGTGCCGTCAGTGCCGTCCTTTCCGTCCTTTCCGAAATAGATGCTCAGTTTCTTGTTGTTTGAAAACAATATCGCGAATCCTTCCCTGCCGTCGCTTGTAATCGCGCCGAGGGAACGGATGAAGAGTTTCGAGTTCATTGCCGATACCAGCTCGTTCATCGACTGGATATCGGCGTTCATCTCGGAACACAACTCTTCCAGTGAGGCCACCCTGGACTCGAGGTCCCTGTACTGGTCCCACTCGGCTCTCATACATCCGTTGGCAACGATGCCCACGAGAGCCGCAATGAGTAATTTATGGATATGCTTCATCATTCGTATGAGAATTTAACAGTTCTGAGGATGTTCCTGCCTTCGTCATCGCTGAAGAGGAAGAGTATCCTCGTATAGAATAATTTTTCAGGGACTGAGACCGTGATTGTGAATGTATGTACATTTGTCGCCTTGTCAGTCTGAACGGGACTTATGGTGTAGCCGACACCTGCGGTCGCTACGGCCGTTGCGACGGGGATACCGTACGAGCAGGCCACCTTTGCGGTGAATGTCACTTCCTTGCCCGCCAGTCCCTTTATTTCCGTTTCGCTGTCAGAGAGTGCAGTGCCGGATGTTCCATATACCATCGAATTGAGTTTCAGGGCCTTGTAGAGGGGTATCCTGAAAGTTTCGCCAGTCTTGGTAAGCTTGACCGACAGGAAATCGCTGTCAGAAGTCACGCTGTCGAAGAATGATATGTTCTGTCCATCCTTGCCCTGTGCCTGAACCTTCTTTCCGTCAACTGTCATCCAGTCGGTGACTCCGTTTATCGTGACGGTCCAGTACAGCTGATAGTCGGTAGTGTCCTGCCTTACTCCGACTACGGGAGCCGTTCCGTCAGTTGCGCGTGCCTTTACCTTGTTACCTTCTCCGTCAACGATCCACTGCGGTGCCTCATCTCCATACTGGACCTTCCAATAATAGCTGCCGTCGGTAAACTTCTCGACATATATCCTCGGGCAGGAGGCATTCAGGCCGTTATAGAGTTTGTACTGCTTTTCAGCGGTTCCGTTGATCAAGGTGAGCGTATAGCCGAGCGTATCGCCGCCTTCCAAAATGGGTGTCACTGACTTTATGAAACTGCGCTCGGCATAAGTGGTGGATATGGTGTTGACCAGTGTGTTGAGTATGTTCACGTTCGAGTTGATGCCCGAAACCTGGGCCATAAGTTTCTCATAAGCTGAGTGTTTTGCAAGCTTGATGACGGTTCCGTCCATAAGGGTCACTGAGAAATACTCCTCGGCCGAATTGTCTATCGACTTGAAGAACTGGGTCCCGTCGGTGCTGTTAGCCCGAATCTTCTTCCCTTCCGAATCGAGAATCCATACCGGCTCGCCGCCGTTCTGTGAGACTGTCCAGTAGTAGAAGTCATCCACGTCCCTCTTGACGCCCACAACGGGTGATACGGCATCCTTTCCATCCTTTGCCCTTGCCTGAACCTTGTTGCCGAGGGTGTCGGTGAGCCACACATAACCTGTATCGGAAAGAATCTGCCAGTAGAAAACGTCATCGGAATCCCTGGCCACACCAAGTGTAGGGGTTTTTCCGTCCTTTCCGTCGGTACCGTTATATATCTCATATTCCTTGCCGCTGGTCATCTTGATGATGTAGCCGGCAACCTTGTCGTTACGGTTGACGGTTATCACGGTATCGATCAGATCGTGCTGCGCATAAGTGTCGACTATGCCGGAAAGTGTCTCGTAGGTCTCGTTCATTATCCTGAGATCCTCCGTTATCTTCTGAAATCCCTCCCAGGTGGGCAGGGTTACATTGGATCCCTGAACCGTGAAGATGACGTAATCCCTGCTGCTCGTCGTGTCGATTGCAGTGAAGAGAGGGTCGCCGGGCGCACCCTGTGAGGGGCCGAGAATCTGCCAGGTCTGACCTTCGTCGACCGATACGCACCAGTTGCCGTCATCGTCAATCTTCAGCTGGGGAGTTACGCCGTCCTGGCCCTTGTCCCCCTGAGGTCCTTTTTCGCCGTCCTGTCCGTCCTGTCCGTCCTGTCCGTCTTCACCATCTTTTCCGTCCTCGCCGTCCTTGCCGTCCTTGCCGTTGACTGCAATCGCGATGACGGGGTCTCCGCCGATGGATGTAAGATACTGTTCCTTGCCATTTTCACCGTACTTGACTGTCCAGTAATATACGCCGCTGGCTTCGTCACGCTTGATACCGATATATGGAGTCACGCCGTCCTTGCCGTCCTGACCGTTCTTGCCATCCTTTCCGTTGTAGATGATGATAGGTGTCTGGTGGTCGAAATGGATACGGTAACCCACAAGGGTGTTCCCCTCGTAATAGTCCTCGATCTTTGTTACAAAGTCCTTTGCTTCAAGAGCTGTCACAAGTTCCTTCAGTGAAGTGAGGTTGGTCTTGAGTTCCGATGTGGAACTCTCAAGGGCGGTGACTCTCTTTTCGAGCAGAGCCAGCGATTCCTGAAGGTCGTAGGCACAGCCGGAAGTAAGGATGCCGGCCATACTGAGTACGATAAAAGCTAATGTCTTTTTCATCATTGCAGATATTGAATTTGTTTCATTTTCCAATTAAGGAAAGAACCGCTCCACAGAGCAGTATGGCAACGCCCGATATGAGCGTGAGTTTGCCTGATATGCGTATGAAGTCTCTTCCCTTCATTATATTCACTCAAGTTTCGCAAGTATTTATATCGTTGATAATCAAAGTGAAGTGAGAACTTGCGAAACTTTTCCCCACCGCACTTTCTTATTTTTTGTCCCCATCCCTGAATCCCTTCCCCGGGGAAGGGACTTTTCCAACGGCCTGA
>JAZRYW010000053.1:0-16324 GCA_045600965.1 Bacteroidales bacterium
TGAATCAATAATCTTGCAGATTAATGAGTTCTTTGTTCTTTGAAATTGCAGTCCCTAACTTAATCGCTTAATTTACAGACTATCTTTCTTTTTCAGTTTTTATTTTCTACCTCTTTATCTCTCTCAATAAGTCAATGAACATCACGTTTCTTCCGAAACGGGCTGCAAAGGTAAACACTTTTTTTCATTCTCCAAATCTTTGTGAAACTTTTTTGAGCATTTTTTGGATCCGAAGAATGTTTTCAGCATTTATCCCCTATTGCTGCGCGTAGAGCGTGATTATGTTGAGAATCACGTCCCTCGCCTTTTCCATACTTTCAACCGGCACAAACTCAAGTTTGCCGTGGAAATTGTGGCCGCCGGCAAAGATATTGGGACACGGCAGACCCATGAAGGAGAGCCTTGCGCCGTCGGTACCGCCTCTTATCGGCTGTACCCTGGGCTTGACACCGGCCATCTCCATAGCCTTGAGGGCCTTCTCCACAATATGATAATGAGGCTCCACCTGCTGGCGCATATTGTAGTACTGATCCTTCATATCAAGTGTGATGCGGCCTTCATAGCGCCGGTTGAGCAAATCTACGCAGCGCTGCATCTCGGCTTTCTTGCTCTCGAACCTGCCCATATCGTGGTCACGTATGATATAGCTGGTCGAAGCCTCCTCCACAGTACCCGTCATTGAGGTGATATGGAAGAATCCCTCATAATCGGAGGTATATTCCGGCCTCTGGTCAACGGGCAGCAGGGCATTGAGCTCCATAGCCACCAGTATGGCGTTGACCATCTTGCCCTTGGCATATCCCGGATGGATGTTGCGCCCCTGGATATGGATTTTTGCGCCTGCGGCATTGAAATTCTCATATTCAAGCTCACCGATTGCGCCGCCGTCCATAGTATAGGCATAATCGGCCCCGAAGCGTTTCACGTCAAATGCATCCACACCGCGACCTATCTCCTCGTCGGGTGTGAAGCCTATCCTGACGGCGCCGTGCTTGAACTCGGGATGTTCGTGCATATACTGTACGGCTGACATTATCTCAGCCACGCCGGCCTTGTCATCCGCACCGAGAAGCGTGGTGCCGTCGGTGGTGACAATTGTCTGGCCCTTGTATTGAAGAAGTTCAGGAAACTCCTCCACTCGCAGGGCCATCCCGGGTACGCCTTCAAGCTCGATGTCGCCGCCGTCATAGGACTCGATGACCTGTGGCCTGATATCCTTTCCGGAAGCGTCGGGAGAAGTGTCCACGTGGGCGATGAAGCCGATTGCCGGCACTTCGGCACCGCAGTTGGAGGGTACGCTTCCCATAACATATCCGTCCTTGTCAAGGCAGGCGTCGGCAACGCCCAGGGCCTTCAGTTCTTCAACGAGGACCTTCTGCAGCACAAGTTCCTTCGCGCTTGACGGCTGCGAGGGTGAGTTCTCGTCCGAAGTCGTTTCGAACGACACATATCTGAGAAATCTGTCGAGTATCTTTTCCATAATCATTCCTTTTTATCAATCTTCATTGAACATACAAGCATAAAGACTATTATCGCTATATAAGGTACGATGGCTATCGCCTCACCATACTGCGTATTCCAGTCGGTGAGGAACCAGTCAACCTTGGCAAACTTGAGTATGGCGCTGACCACACCCATCAGGGCACCGCCGGCTATGAATCCGGAAGCGATGAGAGTTCCTTTCTCCTGCCTTGCGGCGTTGACCGAAGCATCCTTGCTCCTCGTGCTGACCAGCCAGCTTATGGCTCCACCGACAAGAAGGGGGAGGTTAAGGTCTATGGGGATGAACATACCGAGACAGAAAGCCAGGGCGGGCACCTTGAATATCGTGAGAAGGACCGCTATCACGGCTCCGATTCCATACAGGAGCCAGGGAGCGCTGCCTCCGTTCATCATAGGCTGGATGACAGCCGCCATCGCGTTGGCCTGCGGAGCCACAAGCGCGCCTTCGCCGGTGAAACCGTATGTCCTGTTGAGTATCATCATCACTCCGCCCACCGTGGCCGCTGCAACGAGCACGCCGAGGAATTTCCATCCCTCCTGCTTTGCGGGCGTGGTGCCGACCCAGTAGCCTATCTTCAGGTCGGTGATGAAGCCGCCGGCGGTGGAAAGCGCCGTACATACGACTCCGCCGATTATCATAGCTGCAACCATACCGGCATTGCCCTTCAGCCCTACGGCCACGAGCACCAGGGCTGTGATTATCAAAGTCATTATGGTCATACCGCTGACAGGGTTAGTGCCCACTATGGCTATCGCATTGGCGGCCACGGTGGTGAACAGGAACGATATGACGGCCACTATGAGCAGTCCGATCAATGCCTGCCATATGTTATTGACAACACCGCCGAAAGCGAAGAAGGCGAAGACGGCCAGAAGAGCCACGACAATGCCGAGGATGACGGTCTTCATCGGAAGGTCACGGTCGGTCCTGACGTCGACTGCAGTCCCGGCCTGCTTGCCCTTGCCGGAGAATTCGCGCGCGGCAAGGCCCACGGCCGAACGGATGACGCCGAAGGACTTGATGATGCCTATGATTCCGGCAACCGCGATGCCGCCGATGCCTATATGACGCGCGTAGGTTGAGAAGATGGTCTGCACATCCATCTCACCGACTGTGGCGGTGATGCCCGTACCCATAAGGTCAACCACATTCCCGCCCCAGATGACGTTCATCAGAGGTATGATGACAAGCCACACGAGGAAGGAGCCGCAGCAGATGACGAACGAATATTTCAGGCCGACGATATAGCCCAGGCCAAGCACAGCGGCTCCTGTGTTGAGTTTCAGGACCACCTTGGCCTTGTCGGCCACCACGGCGCCCCAGTGCATCACCGTCGTGCTCAGGGTCTCCGCCCAGGCGCCGAAAGTGGCCACGATGAAATCGTACAGGCCTCCTATCAGACCGCTTATGAGGAGCGTCTTGGCGCTTTTTCCTCCGCTTTCGCCGCTGACAAGCACCTGCGCCGTGGCCGTTGCCTCGGGGAAAGGATATTTTCCGTGCTGCTCCTTGACGAAATATTTTCGGAAGGGTATCAGGAACAGAATTCCCAGCACACCTCCCAGGAGGGATGAAAGGAACATCTGCATAAAGTTGACATCCAGGCCGAGGATGTATATGGCCGGAAGCGTGAAGATCGCGCCGGCCACTATCACACCGGAGCAGGCTCCGATCGACTGGATGATGACGTTCTCACCCAGCGCATTGCGGCGGCCGGCGAGGCTTGAGAATCCTACGGCGAGTATGGCTATCGGTATCGCGGCCTCGAACACCTGCCCCACCTTCAGCCCCAGATAGGCTGCGGCGGCGGAGAATATGACGGTCATAATAAGGCCCAGCGACACTGAGCGTGCATTCACTTCGGGATATGTCTTGTCCGGACTGAGCAGGGGGACATACTTCTCCCCGGGTTTAAGCTCCCTGTGGGCGTTTTCAGGCAATCCTGCCGGTTTTTTTTCTTCCATATGAAAAAGGTTCTAAAGCTGACAGACAACCTCGAAGTACAGGGCGCCGTCTATTACGGCCACCTTGTAAAGGGTGCTGTCCACAAGATAATACATTTCTCCGCCGAGTTCGACTTCCTCATAGTCATAAGGAAGCGTGGTGACAAGCGCGCCGACAGGAGCGTCGATGACGTAGTATTCACCGTTGCGTATGGTGTAGAACACGCCGTCGTCATAGTAGTACTGCGTATCGGCATAAGCCATTGTCAGGGCTATCTGTTCCGCCGTCCTGAGCTTGTATTCACGGTTCAGTTCGGCATAGAACGCAGCGAGTCTGGCGGCTTCGCGTGCGCGTTCGGCTATGTCGTGGATGGCGTTGATGGTTATGGCCGTCAGCGCCAGGTCGAAGAGCGACGCGTGATAGTGGACTCCGACAGGAGGGCGGCTGATGATATAGTGGCCGGCTTGGCGACGGTAGTAGATGTTGTTGAAGTAGAAATATTCCACACCGTGGACACGGACCATTGTATAGCCTCTGGGAAGTATGTCTATCCTGAATCCGAAGAAGTGGTCACCCCCGTGATAAGGAGGTCTGGGCCTGTATTGAGGCTTCATCGGAGGACGCGCCCATCCGTACTGGTGATGCTCCATAGGACGGTTGTTGTACTGTACGGCACCGGAAGGACGGTCGCGATGGTCGGCATTGTCATATCCGGGATAGCCGGCTCTGGGCGTTTTCATTTCGTTGCTTCGGGGGTTCGTCTGAGTCCGGCGCACCGAAGTGACTGAACTTGAAGTTCCGGAAGAACCGCTGCGCGAAGTGGAGGCGGAGGACTTCGAAGAGCTGCCGCTGCGCGAAGTGGAGGCGGAGGACTTCGAAGAGCTGCCGCTGCGCGAAGTGGTGGCGGAGGACCTCGAAGAGCTGCCGCTGCGCGAAGTGGTGGCGGAAGACCTCGAAGAGCTGCCGCTGCGCGAATAGTTCGAACCGGTCCGGCCTGACTGAGCTGAAACGGTGGCGGGGAGCACAAGCGCTGCCACTGTCATCATCACCGCCAATCTGATCGTTGAAGCTTTCATAGTCGTATTCTTTAAATGTTCTATCTTTTCAGGAATGAATGACTCAAAACAATTACGATGCCAAAAATACGAAAAATCTTCGGATTTTTGGCTACTTTTGCAGTCGTATGGCCAAGGCGAAATCATCCGGGACTGCCGTTCACGCCAATCGCAACGGAAAGCATATCCTGCTCAAAGCACTGACGGCAGCTGCCGCCCTGCTTTCAGTGATGTGCTTCCTCTCGTCATTCATCAGCCCTGCGAAAGCGGTCATTTTCCACTACTTCGGTCTTGCGGCCATAGGCATAATGGTGGCGGACGCCTCCCTTCTGGTAATCTGGACAATCAAAATGGACAGATGGCTGCTCTTCCCTGCCGCCTCCCTGCTTCTGAATCTGGGTTTCATAAGTTCAATGGTACACTTCGGAGAAGCTCCTCACGAGGACATACCATATGACCTGAGGATATGCACCTTCAACGTTTGCGGGTTCGCGCTTGCGGACGGGATGTCTTCGATGGCGGCATTCGCCAACGCCGAGAGCATGGATGTCATCTGCGTCCAGGAGACCGGCGACGCCTCAAAGCTGGAGGAATTCCGCAAGGCGGCCGGCTTCCCCTACTCCACTTTCTACGGCAAGGTGGGAATAGTGAGCAAGCACCCCATTGAAGAGACACACAACAAACTGATAGCCAACTCTTCAAGGGAAATTCTCTGTGCAGACCTCGATATTTCCGGCAAGAAAGTGCGAATCATAACGACCCATCTTCAAACCACCGGAGTGTCAGCCGTAAGGCTCCGTCTGCAGAAGGACGAATACACCACAATCCAGGGTGCTGAGAACAGCATACGCTACAATCTGCGCAAAAGGGCGGAACAGGCCGACAACCTGAATGACATAATATCGGAAACACCGAAGGATATGCCCCTGATAGTATGCGGTGATTTCAACGACACCCCCGCCTCATACACCTACCGCAGGGTCAAGGGCCGCCTGTCGGACGGGTTCAAGGCCTGCGGGCACGGATACGGCTCCACCTTCTTCGGCCTGAGGGGCATTTACAGGATAGACTACATCTTCTACAACAAACGCCTTGCGGGGACCAGATACGACGTTTCCGACGTCGAGCTTTCCGACCACAAGGCGGTTATGATGAATCTGCGTTTCGTGGAATAAGCCCCTGTCTACAGTTCGAAATTGAAACTGTACATCTCGCAGAGGGACTCCCCTTTCGTGTCAGAGGAGAAAAGGAAGTAAAGCGGCTGCTTGCCGGATATGCCCGTCATATCCACATCCACCTTGAGATGAGTGATCCGAGAGGGTTCTTCACCGCTCAGGACCGCATTCCCTATGACCTTCCCTCCCTTTTCGGCATAGGGGCTTCCAGTCATCACGGTAATGAGCCCGGGCACGCCCTGAGGAACGAGGTCGATGTTGAGTACGGCCTTTGAGGAACCGTCAAGAGCGTCGAAGTTGAAATACTTGTATCCTACGGTGGAACCGTCGGTGTTGTTCACCACCGGGCAGAAAGGCAGTTTCTGGTTGAAAGGCCCGCCGTATGACTCCACATCGAGATACGTGGGCCTTACGTATGATCCGGAAAATATGAAATGGGGATAATCGTTGTAGTACGGTTCAGGACCGGTATAGTGGCAGGCAATCCCGGCAGGAGTCCTGTGCAACGGGTTGAGGCCGCCGGTGGCGAAGCCTTCCGAAGTATATTCCCCCTCGCTGACGGTAACCTTGCCGCCCCTGCCCTTCTCGACGGAGACTTCGATCGGAGCCACCATAGCCTGACGGGCGAACTCGTCGGTGCCGGTCTGGCGGTGGTAGAACACCCACCAGCGACCGTTGATCTCCACTATGCTGCCGTGGGTGTTGCCGGTGGGATGGGCGGTGAATATGTGCTTCCCCGAAGCGTCGGTGTCTCTTCCACGCCCGTCGATGATGGTTCCGCCATAGACGAAGGGCCCCAGAGGGCTGTCGCTGTAGGCATAGGCGAGGGTATAGTTGGTGTCTCCGAGCCCGAATTCGCCCGGATATGTCCAACGGCTGTAGACAAGGACGTACTTGTCCTCGATCTTCCTTATCGAGGATGCCTCGAAGAAACGGAACACGCCCTTGACGTTCCTGTTGGAAATCAGGTCGCTGACTATCTCCGTCCCCGGTTTGACCGTTGCCATCGTCGCAGGGTCCAGTTCTGCGGCGAAAGAGCGCTCAAAGCCCCAGTAGGCATAGACACGGCCGTCGTCATCGACAAGCACACCGGGATCGAAGTCAAGGGGGCCGACTGTCTTCAGAGGATCCTCAGGACTCCAGTTGCACACTTCAAACGGGCCGTCAGGCCGGCTGGAACGGGCCACCATACTGCGGCGGCCGTCAACCTGGTTGTTGGGGTAAAGATAATACGTCTTCTGCCCGTCAGGCCCTGTCACCAGAGCGACATCGGGAGCATAAAGAAGATCCCCCCTGCCGTCTGCGCGCAACGGGCTGCCATCCCTGTCCGTTACCGAACGGAATATGACACCGTCATAGCGCCAGGCGGTCAGGTCATCCACCGGAGCGGACCACGTGACCTGTTCAAGGCCGCAGTATTCGTCAATGAGGGAATCGTGCGAGCCGTAGATGTAAACCCGGTATTCCCCCGGTTTGTCGGGGTCTTCGAATACGTAGGGTTCTGAGTCGGGGATGTACTCCCAAAGGGGAAGATAAGGGTTCTGGGCCGAAGCCTGAACGGCCACCGCCAGCGCGACGGCGGACCAGGCGAGACAGAGTTTCGTTTTCATATCAGTGGAGATGGCGGGACTCGAACCCGCGTCCAAACAAGGTGCCCACAAGCTTTCTACATACTTATTCCGTCATTGGTTGTAGGGATAAGACTGCCGACGGACAGGCCACCTTGTCCTTAGCCTCGGAATCTTGATGCGCTGCAGAGGCGTCGGCGCACGCAGCCTTCTTGGTATGATACCCCGATTGCAACGCATAGTCGGCGGAAAACGTTGCCGGGGCACTCGTCGGCAAGCCCTTGGCTAACCGATAAAGGAGTCAAACTTGGTTTGACTACGCAGCGAGAGCATAGGTGTTGTTGCCAGTTATGGCTTGAGGTCTCAGATTAACGGGCTAGGCCACGAGGCCCGGTATGCTTACCTGCAAACATCGATGCTGTCAAAACCAAAACATCCCCATATGCAAGTCTGTGCAAAGGTACGAATTATTTTTTTAAGGAATGGTTAAAAAATAAGTTGGTAAAGATTTATGAAAGATTGTTTATGGATTTTGGATATGGAATAAAGGAGTGTAGCGGGCTACCCGACTGAATTACATATCCAAAAGACGAAACAAGATTCATAAATATTACCAAGTTATTTTTTAATAATGACTAAATTTGTCGCTCGAAATTCATTGAACGACAACCATCCCTATGCAAAATATCAACTGCTTCATCCCTTTTCGAGACGCTTCACAGGTGAATCTCACCGTCAACCATCTCAAAGGACAGGATCTTGTAAGCCGGATCTTTCTGCTCAAGGCCGGCTCGGAGCCCGCGGACGAGGTTCCGGGATGCGAAATCATTTCCGTTCCGGGGCTCAACAGCACAGCCGCCGTGAAGGCCATAGCACAGCGTGCGGACACCGAATTCACGCTCATCTACACCAAATACACATCCTTGAGCTTTATCCGGTATTCACTTGAGCGCATTGAGTCGATAATGGCCGACAGCGGTGCGGCCCTGGCCTATGCCGACCATTTCAACCAGGTGGGCGAAGACGTCACCGAAGCCCCCGTCATTGACTGCCAGAAAGGCGCTTTGAGGGACGATTTCGACTTCGGTTCGGTGTTGTTCTACAGGAGCGACGCGCTGAAGGAAGCTGTCGGACGTATGGACGCCGACTACCGGTTTGCAGGTATGTACGACCTCCGGCTGAAGGTTTCACAGAAGGGGGCTCTGGAGCATATCAATGAATTCCTGTACTGTGACGTGGAAACGGACACCCGCAAGTCCGGAGAGAAGATATTCGACTATGTCGACCCTAAGAACCGTGCCGTGCAGATAGAAATGGAGCAGGCCTGCACCGACCATCTCAAGGCCATTGGAGGATATCTGGAGCCCAAGTTCAAGGATATCAGACTCGACGACGGTGATTTCGAATATGAGGCATCGGTGGTGATCCCCTGCCGGAACAGGGTGCGCACCGTCGGTGATGCAATAGCAAGCGCATTGAGCCAGAAGACAACTTTCAAATACAACGTCATCGTGGTTGATGACAATTCAGTGGACGGCACAGTCGATGTCATCAGGCGCTTTCTCGGAGATGAGAAACTCATATACATTGCGCAGGACAGGACCTATCACGCCATAGGTGGCAACTGGAATGCCGCCCTGCATCATCCCAAATGCGGCAGATTCGCAATCCAGCTTGATTCCGACGACGTGTATTCCGACGAAAACACCGTTCAGAAATTTGTGGAAGCTTTCCACGGGCAGAACTGCGCTATGGTGGTCGGCACCTACCGGATGACCGACTTCGATATGAACACCATTCCTCCCGGAATCATAGACCATAAGGAATGGACGCCCGACAACGGGCGCAACAACGCGCTGCGCATCAACGGACTCGGTGCGCCCCGCGGATTCTACACCCCTTTGCTCCGCACGTTGAATTTTCCGACCACCAAGTATGGAGAGGACTATGCCGTGGGCCTGCGGGTCAGCCGTGAATACCGTATAGGACGCATCTACGACGTGGTCTACAACTGCCGCAGATGGGATGACAATTCAGATGCCGACTGCGATGTGGTGAAGATGAACCGCAACAATCTCTACAAGGACCGCATCCGCACCTGGGAGCTCAAGGCCAGGATTGCGATGAACCTGAAAGAAAGGAATTGATGTCATGAAGCGGATTCTTTCTGTGGGGATTGTCGCTCTCCCCTGCCTCTCCTTCAATCTCAAGAAGGAATATTCCTTTGACGGCAAAATATGGCGCGGGCCGCAGAAGGCCTGCATCCGTGAAGGGAAGATAGACTTCGGCGGCAAACTTCACGACGAAGTGGTGTTCAGGCGCAGTTGCGACGATGCGTCATTCGTGCTTGACGATGTGACCATAGGCATAGGATTCCACTGGAACCGCAACGAAAGCCAGATATTCCCTGAAGATCTTAAGCTCATCGTGGAGGGAGATTCCGTAAGAGCAATCAATCTGGTTGACATAGAAACATATCTGGTGAGCGTCATCTCGTCCGAGATGTCCGCCACCTGCTCCGAGTCACTGCTCAGGGCACACTGCATCATCTCCCGATCGTGGCTGCTGGCACAGGTGACGAAGAACAGACGCATCAAGGACTCTTCAGCCGCGTATTCGGCCTGCTTTGAAACAGACACTCAGCGCATCAAATGGTATGACCGCGAGGACCACACCAGTTTCGACGTGTGCGCCGATGATCACTGCCAGAGGTATCACGGCCTGTCGCGTGCCTCCACCGGCAAAGTCAGGAACGCAGTGCGGCAGACGGAAGGTCAGGTGCTCGTATATGACGGTGAAATATGCGACGCCAGGTTTTCAAAATGCTGTGGCGGAGCTCTTGAAGAGTTCGGATACTGCTGGGAGCCGAAAAACTTCGCCTACCTTGTCAAGCGCCGCGACAGTGACAGCCAGGACGGCTTCCCCGACCTGAGATGCGAGGAAAACGCCCGCCGGTGGATACTTTCATCCCCTGAAGCGTTCTGCAACACGTCTGACAGCCGTATTCTTTCGCAGGTGCTCAACAACTTTGACCGGGAGACCCGCAATTTCTACCGATGGAAAGTCGAATACACCGTGGAGGAACTGTCAGAACTGGTCAAAGAACGCAGCGGGGTGGATTTCGGTGAGATTGAAGACATCGTTCCGCTTGCCCGCGGCACATCGGGACGTCTCTGGAAACTGAAGATAGTGGGTTCGAAAAGGACTATGGTCATAGGGAAAGAACTTGAAATCAGGAAAACCTTCTCCCGGACTCATCTCTACAGTTCGGCGTTCGTTGTTGACAGGGAAAATGACAGATTCATTTTTCACGGAGCCGGGTGGGGCCACGGTGTAGGCCTCTGCCAGATAGGCGCGGCCGTGATGGGGGAAAAGGGATATGCTCACCAAGACATACTCAGCCACTATTTCCCCGGGAGCGTAATTGAAAAGAAATACTGATATCACAGATATGGAAGAAAAGAAGACAAGATCACCCTGGTGGTGGGTTCCCACGCTCTACTTTGCGGAAGGGGTTCCCTACTTTATCGTAAACAACATCTCCGTGATGATGTTCACCAAGATGGGTGTGCCCAACGGACAGATGGCATTCTTCACGACGCTGCTCTACTTCCCCTGGTTCCTCAAGGGGCTGTGGAGCCCCATTGTGGATGTGGTGAAGACCAAACGCTGGTGGATAGTCACTATGCAGGCCCTGATGAGCGCAATGATGATCCTTCTGTGCATCACTCTGCCCAAGCCCTCACAGGAGATGATCGCCACGGGGGCCGTCCCCATATCGATGTTCACCTTCACACTGATTCTTTTCATCATAGCGGCCTTCGCCTCCGCAACCCACGACATAGCCGCCGACGGATACTATATGCTCGCCCACAGTCCGAGCAGCCAGGCCGCGTTCATCGGTCTGAGAAGCACCTTCTACCGCATAGCGTCGGTATTCGGACAGGGTGTGCTGGTGTTCATAGCGGGGCGCATCGAGAGAAGCACGGGCGACATCCCGCTCTCGTGGCAGGTCACGACAGGCGTGGCCGCGGTCATATTCCTGCTCGTCACCCTCTATCACACCTTCACGATGCCCCGTCCCGCGGATGACAGGCCCCGTGTGGAGAACGGCGGCGCCGGCGACACCCTCCGCGAACTCGGCAACTCCTTCAAGACCTTCTTCACCAAACCCGGGGTTGTTGTGGCCATCTGCTTTATGCTGCTTTACCGCCTTCCGGAAGGCTTTCTTGTCAAGATGTGCCAGCCGTTCCTTGTCGGTGCGGTTGAAGCAGGAGGCCTGGGCCTGCCCACGGATACGGTGGGCATAGTGTACGGAACCATAGGCGTCATAGCGCTGCTTGCGGGCGGAATCACAGGGGGCATATTCGCATCCAAGGTAGGGCTCCGCAAGGCTCTCTGGTGGATGGCGGCCTGCATAACCCTGCCCGACATCGTGTTCGTTCTCCTGAGCACATTCCAGCCTGACAGCATTCTTGTGATCGCTTCCGCCGTTTCGGTGGAACAGTTCGGCTACGGCTTCGGATTCACGGCCTATATGCTCTATATGATGTACTTCTCCGAAGGGGAGTTCAAGACCTCACACTATGCCATCTGCACGGCATTCATGGCCCTGAGCATGATGCTGCCGGGATTTGTCGCAGGATACATACAGGAGGCGACAGGATATGTCAGCTTCTTCTGGCTGGTGATGGCCTGCTGCCTGGCGACGGTGGTCGTCACATTCATTGCCAGAAGGAAAATCAGTCCCGAATACGGACGCAAATGATAGCGTTTTCACCACATATATGAAAAAACTGTTCATCATAGTTGCAGCGTGCGTCCTGATGACCGCCTGCCCCAGTACCGGGACCGGAAGGGAGGCTCCGGCTGTCAAGCCCGGAATAGAAGTTCTCCGCGACAGCGGATTCGAGGCCCTCAAGGGAAAGAAGGTGGGGCTTCTGACCAATCCCAGCGGCGTTGACCGCAACCTTCGCTCCACGATAGACATACTCTACCACGCTCCGGAAGTCAATCTGGTGCGGCTGTTCGCGCCGGAACACGGAGTCCGCGGGGACATCTATGCCGGCGGACACGCCGACGACACGGTTGACGAGGCTACCGGTCTGAGCGTCTTTTCGGTCTACGGCAAACACCGCTCGCCCACGCCCGAAATGCTGGAGGGGCTGGATGTGGTGGTCTATGACATCCAGGATGTCGGAACCCGGTCATACACCTTCATCAGCGCGCTGGGCCTGATGATGCGCGCCTGCGCTCAGATGGGAGTTGAGGTTGTGGTGCTTGACCGCCCCAACCCGCTCGGAGGAGAGAAGGTGGAAGGCAGTTATGTGGAGGACGGATTCTTCTCGTACATAGGGGAGTTCCGAATTCCTTACGTCTACGGGCTCACCGTCGGCGAACTCGCCTTGCTCATAAACGGCGAAGGCCTGAACTGCGGGGAGAAAGGCGACCTTGCGCCCCTTCGCTGCAAACTTACGGTCATACCTATGGAAGGCTGGCACCGCTCGATGACATATTCGCAGACCGGACTGCCGTGGATACTCCCTTCTCCCCAGATACCTCATATGGAGAACGCTATCTGCTATCCCTGCTCCGGGATCGTGGGCGATTTCTCCAAGACCTACCTTAACATAGGCGTGGGCTATACCATACCCTTCGAGACATTCGCGGCCGAATGGATCAACGCGGAAGCGCTCAAGGCCGAACTTGACGGCTGCCACATCCCCGGCGTGGAATGGAGGACTATCCATTACAAGCCCTTCTTCGGTGACAGTGCGGGCAAACTGCTCCACGGCGTGCAGTTTTTCTTCACCGACTACGATGCGGCGCCCCTTTCGGCCATCAATTTCTATGTAATGCAGTCCGTCCACCGTCTCTATCCGGAATACAACCCCTTCGACGGCGGGGTGAACCATACTTTCGACATAGTCACCGGCTCATCCTGGATGAGAACGAACTTCTCGAAAAACTTCCTTGTGGCCGACATTCTCGACCATTGGATGAAGGACGTCGATGAATTCCGCGCCCTGTCCGCAGGATATTATCTCTACGACTGATATGCCCCGGAAGAACACATCGGCGAACGCAGGCAAGACCAATGCCGCAAGGCTGCTCGACGCGGCCGGCATCCCCTACG
This sequence comes from Bacteroidales bacterium, assembly GCA_045600965.1. Classification (GTDB taxonomy): domain Bacteria; phylum Bacteroidota; class Bacteroidia; order Bacteroidales; family UBA932; genus RGIG6374. Next base: position 13,380 of record JAZRYW010000053.1, read on the forward strand.
AACTCATCCCCTACGATTATACGGAGGAGGACCTGAGCGCACAGCACGTTGCCGCCGAGCTCGGCCAGAACATCGAGCAGGTGTTCAAGACCCTTGTCCTGCGCGGAGACCGCAACGGCGAGTTCGTATGCGTGATTCCGGGCGATATGGAGGTCGACCTCCGCACTGCGGCCAGGATATCCGGCAACAAGTCGTGCGAAATGCTGCATATGAAGGAGCTTCTCCCCACTACGGGTTACATTCGGGGAGGCTGCTCACCCATAGGAATGAAGAAGCCTTTCCCGACTTTCATATTCGAGAGCGCCCTGCTCTTCGACCACATATACATAAGCGCCGGGGTAAGGGGGCTTCAGATCAGGATAAACCCTGCCGCACTGATGGAATTTATCGGCGCCGGCATATATCCGATATAAAAATCCAGAACAAGATGAATAGACTGTTTCTTTCACTTGCTGCCATTGCAATATGCGCCTGCAGCAAGACTACCGTAACGTCACCTGAAGGATCCGTATCCGTAAGGATGGGTGACGGCACAATGGAGATTTCATACGCCGGCAACATCGTCCAGACCATAAGGATGGACTGCGGGGAGCTGCTTGGAGCATCCGGAACCGTGGCGGTCGAGGAATCCTACGATCTGCTTGCGGGCAAAAGAATGCACTGCACCAACAGCGCAAGTTCAAGGACTTTCACCTATGACGGCCTGAGCGTGGAGGTCCGCGCATACAACGACGGCGTCGCCTTCCGTTTCAACGGCCGCCATCCTGAGACGGACTATGTCATTCCTCAGGAGCGCAACCGCTGGCTGCTCAGGGAGAAGGCAGACTATGAAGGACTTTTCCCCCTCACCGACACCGCCGCCACCGGGGTATGGTATTATCCGGCGCTTGTAGAATATGGTGAAGGTGCATTCGGACTGATTACAGAATCGGGGGTCTATCGCGGGCAGTGCGGTTCCTGCCTGAAGAGCGCCGCGAGCGATGACAGTTACCGCATCACCGCCGCAGACAGCCTTTTCACCGACGGCGTTTCACCCTGGAGACTGGTGATAGTCGGCAAGCTCTCCGACATAGTCGCATCCACTCTCGTGACAGACGTCGCTGAGCCCTGCCGTCTCGAGGACACTTCGTGGATACATCCCGGACTTTCATCCTGGATATACTGGTCGTCCAATCACGGCTCCAACGACTACGCCCAGGTCACTTCATTCATCGACCTTGCAGCCGAAATGGGATGGCCTTACAATCTCATCGACGCCGAATGGGATGTTATGACCAACGGCGGCACGATAGAGGACGCCGTGGCCTATGCGAATGCCAAGGGCATCAGGACCAACATCTGGTACAATTCGGGCAAGTCCTGGATCGGGCCCGGTGCGCCCGGTCCGCTGTTCCTGATGTCCGACCCCGAAGTGAGGGAGGCAGAGATGAGCAGGATCGAAAAAATGGGGGTCACCGGCATCAAGGTCGATTTCTTCAAGGATGACGGCAGCGAATCCATAGAATACTATATGGATCTTCTCGAAGATGCGGCAAGACACCACCTGATGGTCGACTTCCACGGATGCACGCTTCCGCGCGGCTGGGAAAGGACCTATCCCAACCTGATGTCGATGGAGGCAGTGTTCGGCGCCGAATGGTACAACAACATACCTTTCTTCACACCGCTCGCCGCCGCACACAACGCCACCCTGCCTTTCACAAGGAACGTCGTGGGCCCTATGGACTACACTCCCGGGACCTTCTCCGACAGCCAGCATCCCCACATCACCACCTGGGGCCACGAACTGGCTCTGACCGTCCTCTTCGAGTCAGGACTTCAGCATATGCCCGACAGGCCTTCAGTCTATCTGGGCTTCGGCGAAGAGGTGAAATCTCTTCTGAGCAACCTGCCCAACACCTGGGAAGACACACGGCTTCTTGCCGGCTACCCCGGCGACCACGCGGTTCTGGCAAGGCTGAAGGACGGCAAATGGTATGTGGCAGGCATCAACGGCACGGACCGGGACAAGGAGATTTCGTTCGACCTTGCCCAACTCGGGCTGAAATCCTGCACCGTCAGACTCTTTGTCGACGGGCCTGAAGGGCAGTCTATAGAGACCGTCCTTTCCGAGGAACTGCAGCATAAGGTGGACTGCCTGCCAAGAGGCGGATTCCTTGCGGTAGTGGAATAACCGAATTTGACCAACTTGTGCTATATTTGCGGCCAGTCAGAAAACAGACAACTATGCAGGGACTCTGGACCATACTCCTTCTCATACTGTCGAACGTATGTATGACGTTCGCCTGGTACGGACACTTGAAACTTCAGCAGATGCACATATCGGACAGCTGGCCTCTGATATTGGTCATCCTGTTCTCCTGGGGAATAGCGTTCTTCGAATACTGCGCCCAGGTTCCGGCCAACAGGATAGGCTTCATCGACAATGGGGGCCCGTTCAACCTGATGCAGCTCAAGGTCATCCAGGAGGCCATCTCCCTGACCGTGTTCACCATCCTTGTAACCATATTCTTCAAGGGCCAGCCGTTGCAGTGGAACCACTTCGTGGCATTCGGGTTCCTGCTTCTTGCAGTGGTATTCGTATTTCTGAAGTAGACGGGCTGAGACAAAAAAAACAGGATGGCTGAAAAGTCATCCTGTTTTTTGTGGAGAATAAGAGATTCGAACTCTTGACCCCCTGCTTGCAAAGCAGGTGCTCTACCAACTGAGCTAATCCCCCGGGTAAGAAGTAGGACCGCGCGGAGTTGAACCGCGGACCTCCACATTATCAGTGTGGCGCTCTAACCAACTGAGCTACGATCCTATATAAAAAGGAAGACAAACTTCGCTCCGCTTTCCCTCTCGCGACGATAAGCCTGAGAGCAAGGTCAGCTCCAAAAAGGAGGTGTTCCAGCCACACCTTCCGGTACGGCTACCTTGTTACGACTTAGCCCCAGTTACCAGTT
>JAZRYW010000054.1:0-3707 GCA_045600965.1 Bacteroidales bacterium
CGTTCATCTGCACACGATTGCCTTCATCTTCCACAATCGGATAATGGAGGAGATATTTCACCGTAGCGAAAGTTGCCAGAGCAATGAAGATACTATTGATGACGAACAGATACAGGGCGCCGAGGATATAATGGAAATCCAGGTGCGAAATCCCGTACCCCACGGTGCATAGAGGAGGCACCAGGGCCGTCGCTATCGCAACGCCGGACAAAACCGTGCCTTTCTCCTTCCTCGATATCTCGATAATGCCGGCAAAGCCGCCGAAAAGGGCAATCAGCACATCATAAAGTGTAGGGTTCGTGCGGGCCAGAAGTTCCGTCGGCTTCTCGGGATTGAGCGGACTCAGTATGAAGAACAACGCTGAAACCACTATGCTTATGCTCACCATCACTGCGAAATTCTTCAGGGAATCCCGCACCAGCCTGTTGTCCCTGACACCCAGGCCCAAGCCGAAACCAAGTATCGGACCCATCACCGGAGATATGAGCATGGCGCCGATGATGACCGGGATCGAATTCACGTTCAGTCCCACTGACGCTATGAGAATGGCACAGGCCAGAATATATACATTCGAGCCCCGGAAGGATATGTTCTTTTTGATGGATTCGCTCGCCACGGAGAAATCCACCTGATCGGACATATTGAGAATCGACCTTAATGCAGATTTGATGTCAATCATATCGGTGAATATTTGGAATACCTTTTTCCGCAAATATAGCACTGCCTTTCTATATTATCAATACTCAGGGAGTTGTACTCCCAAAATATCTTATTATCTTTGCAGCACTTCAGAAATAATATACGGTAAAATGGAGTACATCAAATTGACTGCGGCGCAGATCGCCGCTCTTGAGGCACAATCGTGCCGCTGCGAGGATTGGAACAATGTGGAAGTCTCTCCCGATTTCAATCCAAAATATGTCAGAAACGTAAATTTTTCAGGTTACATCAGGCTCGGCACATTTGACAAGACATTCACTCTTGCCGGTGGGATAAGCAAGCACAGCGGTGTCTATCACGCCACCCTTCACAACGTGGTCGTGGGCGACAACTGCATGATCGAGCACATACACAACTATATCGCCAACTATGTCATCGGCGCCAACACCTATATCGAGAACGTCACCGACCTCATCGTCTATGGGGAGAGTGCTTTCGGAAACGGCGTGAGGGTGGACGTAATGAACGAGACAGGCGGCCGCGAGGTGTATATCCACGACCATCTTTCGGCACACGAAGCGTACATCACGGCTCTCTACCGTCACAAGGAGAAGCTTATACATTCCCTGAAGGAAATGGTGGACAAGTACGTGGAGAGCGTGACCTCAACATTCGGAACCATCGGTGAGAATGTGGAAATCCTCGATGCGATGCACATCGTCAATGTAAAGATAGGCGACAACACCAAAATCAAGGGATGTTCCCGCCTCCGCAACGGCACAGTGCTTTCCTGCAAGGAAGCGCCGGTATTCATAGGTATGAACGTCATTGCGGACGATTTCATATTCGACACCGGAAGCTCGATCACAGACGGCGTGACTCTCACACGCTGCTTCGTCGGCCAATCCTGTATACTGGGCCACAATTACAGCGCCTCGGACTCCCTCTTCTTCAGCAACTGTCAGGGTGAAAACGGCGAGGCCTGTGCCCTCTTCGCCGGGCCTTACACTGTGACACACCACAAATCAACCCTCCTGATAGCCGGCATGTTCTCCTTTATGAACGCGGGCTCCGGTTCCAACCAGAGCAATCACATGTACAAGCTGGGGCCTATCCATCAGGGCATTCTCGAACGCGGTGCCAGAACCACATCGGACTCATACATTCTCTGGCCTGCGAAGATAGGCGCTTTCACTCTGGTGATGGGCAGACATGTCAACAACCTTGACACCACTGAACTGCCTTTCTCCTACCTCATCGAGCAGCAGGGAGTGTCATACATCATACCGGGCGTCAATCTGAAATCGGTCGGAACCATACGTGACGCCAAGAAATGGCCTCAACGTGACAAGAGGACCGATCCAAATATGAAGGACATGATCAATTTCAATCTCCTCAGTCCTTTCACCATACAGAAAATGTTCAATGGCAAGGCCATACTCGAACGTCTCAAGGAAGCATCTGGCAGCAGGGCCGACAACTATTGGTACAGGAAGGCCATCATACGCAATGCGGCTCTCTTCAAGGGTATCACATATTACGACATGGCCATATGTAAATTCCTGGGCAACTCGCTCATTTCCAGGATAGAAAAAGCAGATATACGCTCTGAAGCGGATCTGCGCCGCGCCCTTGTCCCGGACTCTGAAACAGGAAAAGGTCTCTGGGTGGACATATCGGGCCTTATCTCCCCGGCTTCGGAGATAGAGCTGCTCTGTGACGACATTGAGAGCGGGGCTATATCCGACGTACGCGAGCTCGGAGGACGCTTCAAGGACATACATTCCAACTATTACAGCTACGAATGGACCTGGGCCTGCGACGCGATAAAGGAATACTATGGCATCGATGTTCGGGAGATGACAGTAGAGCAGGCCATTGACATCGTGAAGGACTGGAAGAACGCAGTCATCACCCTCGACAAGAAGGTATACGACGACGCCAGGAAGGAATTTGACCTCAGTGCCATGACCGGCTTCGGCGTGGACGGCGACAAGACCCGCAGGAACGATGATTTCGCCGCTGTGCGCGGTGGCACATTCGAGGAGAACCCTTTCGTCCAGGAAGTGTCAAGTCATATGGAAAGGAAAGCCGCCCTCGGGCAGTCCGTCATTTCAAAGTTGGAAAGCATTCAGAAATAGCTTTATGAAAAATTTCCTCTGTTCCATATTCGCGCTGGCGCTGCTGAGCGTCCGGGCCGCAGATGCCCAGGACAGCAGGGCGCTGATGGACAAGTGGTCCACGGCTCTGCACTACGTGCCGACGGTGGCGGACGCAGCCCTGCCTCTGCTCGGCGTGAAGGCGGACAGGGACTATGTAGATGTACTGCTGACCATAGGAGGGGCCCAGGTGGTTGACATAGTTCTCACACAGGCATGCAAATACGGCTTCAAGGAAATGAGGCCGGACGGCAGCGACAACCATTCATTCTTTTCAGGTCACACATCTCGGGCATTCGCAGGAGCCGAAGTCATAAGGATGGAATTCGGCAACAGCTGGGGAGCCGGCGCCTATGCAGTTGCCACGGCCACGGGCGTGCTCCGAGTCGCAAGCCACAATCATTACTGGTGGGACTGCGCGGCGGGAGCCGGGGTAGGCATAGCCTGCGCTCATATAGGGGACTTCCTGCAACCGACCTTCAGGCGCTGGTGGAACGGCATCTTCGGCTGCTTTGCGGACATCGCCTTCACCCCCACCATCGACCCCCTGAGCGGGGTGCCGTGCGCCTCGGTAACGATCTGCTTCTAATATCCTTCCGGATTGTTTTTCTGGAAATTCCAGCTGTCGCGGCACATCTCCTCTATGCCGTACTGCGCCTCCCAGCCGAGCTCGGTGCGGGCCTTGGCAGGGTTGCAGTAGCAGGTGGCTATGTCGCCCGGACGGCGCGGCTTGATGCTGTAAGGCACCTTGAGGCCGTTCTCCTTCTCGAAGGCCTTCACCACATCCAGCACGGAGTAGCCGTGGCCTGTGCCGAGATTGTAGATGGCAAGACCGCAGCCGCCGCTTATGGCCTTCAAGGCTGCAACGTGGCCGCGCGCAAGATCCAC
>JAZRYW010000055.1:0-15708 GCA_045600965.1 Bacteroidales bacterium
TGGTAATCTTTATGAGTCTTGTTTCGTCCTTTGAATTTGTCATTCAGTCACGTAGCCCGCTACGCTCCTTCATTTCGCATTCAAAATCCATAAACAATCCTTCATAAATCTTTTACCAACTTATTTTTTCATCATTCCTTAACTGAATAATTCTGTCATAATAGTCTGAGAATGTTGCCTCCGGCTATCTTCTCTATCTGCCCGGTCGTCAGTCCTCTCGATGACAATGCGTCAAAAATGACGTTGAAGGACGATATGTTCTCCAGCCCTTGAGGGGTGACCTCTATCCCGTCATAGTCAGTCCCGATGCCGACTCCTTCGATGCCGCAGACGTTCACCATATGGAGGATGTGGTCGCAGATGATGTCCACTCCGGGGCGGGGAAGGGCTGCCAGCCTGTCCTGGAGGGCGTTCCATCTGGCTCGTTTTTCCGCATCCGCCGGGTCGGCGATGAATTCGTCCTCTATGTACATCTGCTCTTCAAGACGGGAGTCTTCCAGGACCTTCACGAATTTCTCCGAAAGGAAGCAGGGATAGATGCTGGCGCACACGACGCCGCCTCTCTCGGCGATGCCGCGCATCAGACTGTCCGGAAGGTTGCGCCTGTGGCGTGACAACTCCCTGCAGCAGGTGTGGGTGTCCAGCACAGGTTCCTTTGAAATTTCAAGCACGTCGCGTATTGTGCTGTCGGCGCAGTGGGCCAGGTCCACCAGCATTGAGCAGCTGTTCATCTCGCTTATGAGCTCCCTGCCGAAATCCGTAAGGCCGCCGTTAGTGCCGCAGCCGGAGCAGGAGTCTCCGATCTGGTTGTCCGCGCTATGGGTCAGGGTGACGTAACGTACCCTGCGGCGTTTGAATTCGTGGAGCAGGTTCATATCCTGCTGTATGGGAGAACCGTTTTCCAGGCCGACAAGTATGGATATCAGTCCGTTGCCGGCGTTGCTTCTGAGCTGTTCGGCCGAAGTGGCGAACGCAACTTCTCCGGGGTTGGCTTCAACCTGTCGTTCAAGTTCCCCGAGAAGCCTCAGCGAATAGTCCAACGCTTCTTTCCCGGACAGTCTTGCCGGAATGTAAAGGGCAAAGAATGAACCGCTTATCCCACCTGCCGCCATCTTGGGAAAATCCACCTGGGCGTGGTTGTTGTCCAAGGAATAATCCCTCAGCCTCAACATCTGGGAAGGGGCGTCGCAATGAGCATCTATCGATATCATTGTATGATTGGCTTCTTTCAGGACGCAATTTAACAATTTTTAGCGTAACTTCGCGGTATGAAACAGAAAGAAATACTTTGCGCAGCACTTGCACTTATGCTTTTTTCCTCGTGCGGCAATGCGCAGAAACCCATAGCGGGGCACAATGACGGGGGTCTGAAGGATGCCGTAACCTCCGCGCCTGCCGCCGTCAGGCCCGAGACTCCCCGTTTTGCCGTCTTTGCCGGCGATACGATACTCCTCACCCGCGCTGACCTGCGTGAGCGTATGGACCGGGAGATACTCGCCTTCTCATATATGCACTCCAACTCCCTGCTGATGATACGTCGTGCCAACCGCATCTTCCCCCAGGTGGAGCCTGTCCTCAAGGAATGCGGAGTGCCTGACGACCTGAAGTATCTTATGGTGATAGAGAGCAACCTGGACCCCAAGTCGGTTTCTTCCGCCGGGGCCGCCGGCCTGTGGCAGTTCATGAAGGGCGCAGGCGCGGAGTACGGTCTTGTGATCGACAGTGAAGTGGACGAGAGGTACAATACCGAAAAGGCCACCCGCGCTGCGTGCAAGTATCTCAAATATGCATATTCAAAGTTTCACGACTGGATGACAGTGGCCGCCAGTTACAATTCCGGAACGTCGGGCATATCCAGGAGGCTGGAGGAACAGAATCAGACTACAGCCCTTGATCTGTGGCTCAATGAGGAGACTTCCAGATATATGTTCCGGCTTCTTGTAGCCAAGATGTTTATGGAAAATCCTCAGAGTTTCGGATTCACCTTTACCCGGGAGGAACTCTATCCTTATATTCCGCCGAAGCGTACCGTTGAAGTGTCGGGCCCCATTGAGGATCTGGCGGGCTTCGCCGCCGGTTACGGCGTGTCATATGCCGATCTGAAGAGAGAAAATCTGTGGCTGAGGGACAAGAAGCTTGTCAACAAGCTTCACAGGAAATATCATATCGCTATTCCTGACGTGGAGGCGCAGTACTATGATCCGTCCCGGACAGCGGTTCACTGTAAAGTCTGGATCGGTGAATGACAGCTGCCGATAATGGAGGAGTTTCTTCTTTCCCTATATCTTCTGGGTGCCTTTTCAGGCAGCCCTGACCAGTCTCCGTTCTGGATGACTGCAAACAGGTCAGGTCTTGCGCCTGAAGGTTCATATCGTACCTGGCATCTGGATGCATCCACCAAGTTCGATGACAGCAAGACCTGGCAATGGCGCTGGGGCGCCTCTTTGGACCTTACGCGCGCCGGAGAACGGCAACGTGAGACATTCGGGCCGTCGAACGGAGCCCTGACACACTTCTGGAACCGAGATCTCTTTGTGGATGAACTTTATGCAAGCGGCAGGTGGAAAGCCCTCACCCTCGACGTGGGAATGAAGCAGGTGGAAACGGATTTCAATGCTCCAGGCGAGGAATTGGGCTCGATGTCCGTCACCGGAGGACATTATGTCGAGAGCGGCAACGCGCGTCCTATGCCCGGTTACCTCCTTTCCCTCGCCCCCGTTGCCATTCCCTTTACATCCGGGCGCGTTCATCTTTATGGCGCGTTCGGCGACTTCCGTACAATTGATGACAGGTATGTGGACGGCGCTCTCGTTCACAGGACAAAAATTTTCTTCAAGTTCAACATCACCAGGCGCCTGGATTTCACCATAGGGCTGGACCATTTCGCTCAGTGGGGAGGTACCAGCCCCCATTACGGCCGTATGCCGGAGACTTTCGGCAACTACCTTCGGGTGATAACAGGAAGCAGCGCTTCGTCGCAGGGCTCCACTTCAGACCGGATCAACGTGATAGGCAATCAGGGCGGTGGGGAACTGCTGCGTTTCGACTATCGTGGCGATGGGTTCAGGATGACCTTCCAGCACGACATACCTTATGACGACGGATCCGGAATGGGGTTCCAGAACTTCCCCGACGGTATCAACACCCTTCATTTCGGCTTTGACGACAAGAACCGCTGGGTTTCCGACGTGCTGTATGAATACCATTACACAATGTGGCAGTCAGGGACTGCACACGATCGTCCGGCCACGCCGGAGGAGATGGCAAAGCAGGATCCTTCGGACTATTACTACGGCCGCAAGATCATAGGCGGACGCGACAATTACTTCAACAACGGGGAATACCGGTCGGGATGGACCCACTTTGCGCACACCATAGGCAACCCGCTGATGTATCCCGGCCCCGTGGATTCACAGGGAACCATCGCAATAGTGAACAACAGGCTCAAGGCTCACCATATTTCCTTGGCCGGTATGGCTTTCAGAAAGATGCCGTACAAGCTTATGCTGACATACTCGAAGAATTACGGAACTTATTCCGTCCCTTTTCCCGAACCTCTGAAGCAGTTTTCCGGGGCGCTTATGGGCGAGACGAGGAGCTTGAAATGGGTGACGGCAACCTATGGCATATATTATGACCGTGGAGATGTCCGTCACAACGGATTCGGCTTCACGGCCGGCATCAAGTATGTGATTGTCAGATCAGACAAGCACTGATTCTCTACGGAATATCGCAGTTATCCTGTCTTTCAAAGCCTTTTTCAGAATCTCGGCCTGCTTCTCATCGAAGACTCCCCCCTGGATGGGTTCCACTGTCACCTTTACCGGCTGCTCCGGGGCCATGGGGATTCTCACCGCGCTGATGTTCTCGTCAAGCGTGAATCTGAGATATTCTGTCATAAAGACACCGGCAGCCTTCGCTGCCGCGCTTCTTTCGTCATTTGATGTGATGAACCCGAACTCGCCTGACTTGTTGGCCTTCCTGCCTGACGAAAAGCAGGTGATATGGAAAACGGGCAGACCTTCGTGCTTCGGTTCGTTCTTCTGTATGTACCCTTCGAAGACGGCTGAGCAATCGGATGGTATGTCAATCTGCTGGGTCAGGCACTGAGATACTACAACGGGCCTGTGCGTCATCATACTCTCTATGTTGCAGCAGTCGAACCCTAAGGGCAGGGGGCAGAGCGCGGCCACCCTGTGCATAACGGCGCCGCCGAAGCAAATAGCTGCCGGAAGCCTGTAATCACGGCATCGCGCGAGGTTGTGCATCAGCGGGCTCTCCTTCGTGCACCGTATCGCCAGAGAGGTGGAGTCTATTATCTTGACGTCGTGAATGCTGCTGACTGTCGTTCCAAGCTCGGTGCAGGGAGAATAAACAAGGCAGTCCGAGAGTGACTGCTCCCCCGGAAGCAGTTCCTTCAGATTGACTTTATACCTGACAACCTCCTGTGCGGCGTTACGGTGACCCTCGTGCTTGCGCAATGCCTCTATCCACGAGGCCGTCTTGCGTCGGTTCAGAGAGTCGAATGCGCCTATGGTATGGCGGCCGAGCACATATTTGATTGATAGCTGTATGTTGTCCCTCAACTCGCTCAATGAATTGACATCAAGCTCCTTGAGCAGTTTGTCTTCCGGATTCATCTTTTGACTGGTTTCTTTTTTGGCTTCTTACGTATGCTTATCCCGGCCGATTCGGCTACAAGATATATTATTGACTTGAAAACGATGCCGCTGTGATTTGACTGACCTATCTCGCAGGTCCTGCTGGTGGAATATCCAACCTTGCAGCCGTCGAGCTGGCCTTTCAAATTCCTCAGACCGTGTCTGTTGAGTTCAGGATAAGTGAATCCACGGTCACCGGCAAACCCGCAGCAGTCTGAGCCCACCGTCACCACTTCCTTTGCGCAGCGTTCCGCAATCCTTTGAAGTGTGCCATCCACACCGAGTTTCTTTGCTGTGCAGACAGGGAAGACGGCAATCCTGCGGTTGAGTTTTCGCAGCCTTAGCCTGTCCATCACGAAGCTGTCCAGGAACTGTGCGGGTTCATAGAGATTCAATGCCCCTTCCATATTTGTGCGCATTGTGTAGAGGCAGGGGCTCATATCGCATAGCACAGGGATTCTGCCCCCCTGTGAAGCCTTGAGCAGGGCTGCCTTCAACTCGTCTGAAGAACGTTTGCCCGCCTCCACGAATCCTTTGCTGGAGAAGGACATGCCGCAGCAGAGTTTTTCCAGATTTTCAGGATATATGATCGTGAATCCGGCTTTGAGAAGCAGTTTCTCGGTGATTCGGGTAAGTTCGAGGTTGCTGCTGTAAGCCGGGGTCGTACCCATTGTCCTCGTTATGCAGGACGGAAAATAAACCACTTTGCGGTCGTTGTCCGGGTCTCCTATGATGCAGCCTTTCTCCAATTTGATCTTCCGCGCACCTGTAGGCATATATTCGTTCCAAAGAGGCAGCCTGCCCCCCGTGAGCCGGCGCAGTCCACGGGCAAGGACACCGAACAGCCTCTTCCCCAGGACCAGCCTCACTGCGTTGACTGTCTTGAGGAATCCTCTGGCAAAGGATGTCACCCTGTCCATATTCTCGCTGACCCACATTGCATTGCGGCGGCCCTCTTCAGTAGTGCGCTCAGATCTGAGTCGTTTCATCAGTTTGCCGGCGTCTATACCTACCGGGCACTTCAGCAGACAAAGGCTGTCCGTGGCGCAGGTGTCCATTCCCGCATAATGGAATGCCTGTTCCATCTCTGCCAGCAGGGCATCCGCATCCCCGAGGGAACGGATGCGTTCCATCTCACGGAATGCCACGACTCTCTGCCTTGGCGAGAGGGTGAGCCCGTCTGAAACGCACGACCCCTCGCAGAACCCGCACTCCATACATTTGTCCACTGCATCAGAGACTGACGGCATTGGCTTGAGGTTGCGCAGGTGTGCCATAGGGTCATCGTTTATGATAACTCCGGGGTTGAGTATGCCCTTGGGGTCGAAGGCCTGTTTGATGCGCAGCATCATCCTGTATGCCACATCGCCCCATTCCTGCTCGACAAAAGGCGCCATATTGCGTCCGGTGCCGTGCTCTGCCTTCAATGAACCGTCGTATCCCTTCACCACGAGGTCTGCTATGTCATCCATAAACCTGCGGTATCTCTCTACTTCTTCAGGGATACCGAAATCCTGGTTGAACATAAAGTGGATGTTGCCTTCCAGCGCGTGACCGAAGATGATGGCATCATCATATCCGTTCCGCGAGAATACATTACGAAGCTGGACAACGGCTCCTGCGAGTTCCTCGATGGGGAAGCATACATCTTCAATAATTGCAGTGGTGCCGCTTCTTCTCATACCGGCAACGGTCGGCAGTGTGTTCTTCCTGATCTTCCACAGCACTGACTGTTCGGCTGGGTCGGTAGTGAAAACCAGAGGGAATTCGGTGGCGATACCGCTTATGGTCGACTTTATCCTGTCAACCTGAGCCTGAAGCCTGTCAGCCTCTGAGGCCCGTGTCTCTATGAGCAGAGCGCAGGCTGATGCGCCGGCACTTTTGAGGTATTCCGGTACACCGTCCGTATTCTCCACGCTCCTGATGGCGGCGCGGTCCATAATTTCGGCCGCAGATACGGTGCAGTGGGCCTTCATCAGCTGGACAGCGCGGCAGGCCCGCTCGATGTCGGGATATATGGCAAGAGCCAGGGCTTTGTGCCTGTGTTCCACGACAGTGTTGTACGTTATTTCAGAGATGAAGCCGAGAGTGCCCTCCGAACCTATGAGCAGATGTTTGATTATTTCCACCCCGTCGGTGTAGTCGATAAAGGCGTTGAGGCTGTACCCGGTGGTGTTCTTTATCCTGTACTTCCTCCTTATCCGCTCTGCAAGCTCCTGGTTGGCACGGATCTTCCTTGAGATGGACTCCATCTGTCGTATCAGCTCGCGGTGCGTGCGGCGGAACTGTATGAGACTCATAGGCTCAGCCGTGTCAAGGATGCTGCCGTCGGCAAGGACGGCCCGTATCTCCGCAACTGTCTTGTATGAGTTCTGAGAAGTGCCGCAGCACATTCCGCTGGCGTTGTTCGCCGCAATGCCGCCTATCATGGCGGTGTCTATCGATGCCGGGTCGGGGCCTATCTTCCTGCCGTAGGGCAGGAGATACCTGTTGGCCATCGCACCCCGGATGCCCGGTTGGAGACGTATCCTGCGGCCTTCGTCAAGAATCTTCCATTTCTGCCAGTTATGGGCGGCGACAAGCAGGATGGAATCGCTCACGGCCTGTCCGGACAGAGATGTCCCTGCAGCCCTGAATGTGACGGGAAGACCCATCTCATTCGCAAGGCTGAGGACCTTCACAACTTCAGCTTCATCCCTGGCTCTTATGACAAGCTTGGGGACAAGCCTGTAGAATGACGCGTCCGTGCCGTACGCCAGTGTGCTCAGGGCGTCGTGAAACAGTCTCTCCTTAGGTATGGAGAGCTTGATGGTGTCATAGAAATCCTTGTATTGTCCCGTCAGCATATAGTCAGATCAATGGCTCAAGTTTAGAAGCTGTTTTAATTGTTCAACAGTTCATTCAGGATGATGGGATTTATGCCTTTCGCCTCAACCTTTCCTTCACTGTCCAGCAGATAAATGGCGGGGACGCTCCGAAGGTCATATTTGTCATACATAAGCGAAACCCTGCGGCGGTCGCAGAGGTTCCTCCATACGTGGCAGAATTTCGATGAATATTCTTTCCAGGCGTTGAAGTCACTGCCGGTGTATATGGCGATGAACCTTACCCCCTTGTCCTTGTACCTGCAGGCAGTCGCGGACAGTTCGTCCGTGGTGAACGCGCACACTTCGCAGGCCGTGTCGTAGAAATACAGCACAGTGGCTGCAACTTCGCTCTGAGGCCCTCCACGCAGCATCGAAACATAGTCGGATTCGCCGTCGCTGAGTATCAGGTCAGCCGCCTTTTCGCCTATGGCGTTCCTGTTCCACAAGTCCAGGGCCGTCACTGCATCGGCCACAGTGCCTTTTTCCCAGCGGTCGGGCATATTCACGATATATTTCTCCGCAAGATAAGCCGCTCCGTAGGCGTATACATATTCGTTCCTTGAGCAGAGATGGCGGTAAAGGTCGAACATCGTCGGGCGGAAAAGACCGTCGGTCGCGCCCGTGCGGCGGTAGAAGGCATCCACGACATCGCATACGGCTTCCTCGTCAACCGGCCCTATGCCGCTGAATATGTCCTCGAAGAAGAGGTCATTGCTGCGGCTCGCGCCGTTCTCATACCCCAGCAGTTCCTGCAGCGCATCGCAGTCCAGCCGCCGGCCGGCTATGGTTCCTGTCCTGTCGACAAAAAACAGCTGGGGTGTGGAGATTACGTTGTACAGTCTGTGGTATCCGGTCTGGGCCTCAGGGTCCCACAGGTTTATGACCTCGACTGATGGATTGCCTACTTCGAAGAAGGTCCGGGCATATTGCTGCCAGCTTTCGCGGTCGGATTGTGTGTAGATTGCGTAGAACCTTATCCTCTCTCCCTCGTAGGAGCTCAGGAAGGATGAAAGCCTGGCGCTGAGCGTCCTGCAGTTGGAACAGTGCGTGTCGTAGAAGTACAGTATCCTGCAGGTGTACTCACCGTCCGGGTTCTCCATTACGGATGTGACGCCGCCTTCGATGTTTTCCATAGTCAGGTCAGGAGCGAGGGCTCCCACGAGGGAGGAGCGGTTGAATTCGGCAAATATCTCCATAGCAAGTTTACCGTCCTCCTCCGGCCATTCCAATGTTCCGCTGAGGAAATATCGGTCTGCGATGTGTACAGCCACGGCCTCGTATCCCATTATGGGGGAATTCTGATAGCGGTCATAACATATCGCCGCCACCCTGGCTCTGGAAAGGTCGTCGCCGCTTTGCGAAATGAGAGAGTCTGTCCTTGCGCATATCGCTTCCACCGGCAGCCCGTCAAGGCTGTCGAGCCATTTTGAGATGCTGTCATATCTGTTCTGCGCGCATAACGGCAGGGCAGATAGCAAAAGCGGCAGGACTATGGAGAGTCTGGAACGCATCTGCCTATCCGGTAATGAATTTTCTCAGGTCCATTCCTCCGGGTATGAACAGGCTGGCGTCTCCACCGTTCACCAGGACATCACGGACCACGGTTGATGAAATGTAGGAATATTCGCTGCCCGAAGGTATGAAGACTGTCAGGATGCCGTCGTCGAATTTCTTGTTTGCCTGGGCTATTACGTGCTCGAACTCGAAATCGGTGGTCGTGCGAAGCCCCCTGACTATGTAACTTGCTCCTATCCTGCGGCATAGGTCGATGGTAAGCCCCTGGTAGGAAATCACTTCAACGTTGGGATAGGCCGCGGTGCAGGCTTTGATTATCTCAACTCTCGTCTCGGGGGAGAAGAAACCCGATTTGGCGGGATTGTAACCGACGGCTACATACACTTTGTCAAAAAGTTTCAATGCTGATTCGAGCACGTCGAGATGCCCGAGTGTGAAAGGGTCGAAGGACCCCGGGAATATGGCTGTCTTCATAAAAGGACAAAGTTTGCAATGAACTGACAAGATACACAATATTAACGATAATTCAAAGCGTAGTCACCTTGTCCAGTCGATGGGAGGAAGCCCGTGGCTGACAAGGTAGTCATTGGTCCTGGAGAAATGCCGGCAGCCGAAAAATGCTCCCCTGGCGAGAGGGGAGGGATGAGCCGCTTCCAGAACGAGATGCCGGGAGGTGTCTATCAGTTCCTTCTTGCTCTTCGCGTAATTGCCCCAGAGCAGGAATACCAGATGATCCTTCTTGTCGGAAAGTATCCTGATGACCTCATCCGTGAACTGCGACCACCCTATGCCCGAATGTGATGCGGCCTGCCCCGCGCGTACAGTAAGCGAGGCGTTCAGAAGAAATACGCCCTGTTCGGCCCATCCGCGCAGGGACCCGTCCTTGGTGAAGCTCACGCTGAGGTCATCGCTGATCTCCCTGTAGATGTTCTTCAACGACGGTGGCGCCGCCACTCCGTGCGGCACGGAGAATGACAGCCCTTCGGCCTGCCCGTATCCGTGGTAGGGATCCTGACCGAGGATGACGACTCTGACCTTGTCGAAAGGTGTGAGAGCAAAGGCATTGAAGATCAGGGGCCCCGGGGGATATATCACCACCCCGGCCGCCTTTTCCGAGTGCAATTGCCCGACGAGTTTCAGAAAATAGGGCTTGCTGAATTCGGCTTCAAGCTCGCGTTTCCACGATTCTTCAATCCTTACGTCCATAATGCTCATTCCGGGAAAGCGAAGCGTATCACATCCTCAATGGTGTCTACGAATATGAAGTTCAGGCCTTCGATGTAAACCTGCTTGATCTGCTCTATATCCCTTCTGTTCTCGGAGGACAGGACGATGGTCCCGATACCGGCCCTCTTGGCGGCGAGTATCTTTTCCTTTATGCCGCCGACTGGCAGCACCTTGCCGCGGAGAGTTATCTCTCCCGTCATCGCGATGCCGTGCCGTACGGGCTTTCCGCAGAGGGCTGAAGCCATCGCGCATACCATTGTGATGCCGGCTGAAGGGCCATCCTTGGGAATGGCTCCTTCCGGTACGTGGATATGGATGTCCTTGTTCTGGAAAGTGTCGGAGGGTATGCCGATCAGGTCGGTGTGGGCCTTGAGGTACTGCATCGCAATCTGCACGGACTCCTTCATCACGTCTCCGAGGTTGCCTGTGGTGGAGAGCACGCCCTTGCCCTGACTGGGTGAACATTCCACGAACAGTATTTCACCGCCCATTTCTGTCCAGGCAAGTCCGGTTACGACGCCGGGGCCTTCGTTGCCCTTCTGAATGTCGTGCTGGTTTGTGGGAAGGCCGAGTATCTTCCTGACATCCGAGGATGCAAGCCTTTCCGGGCGCTCCTCATCGCAAGCTATTCTCTTGGCGGTCACGCGCGCCAGTTTCGCTATCTGGCGGTCAAGCCCGCGGACTCCTGATTCCCTGGTGTATTCGTCGATGACAGTTGCGAGGGCCTCCTTCCTTATCTTGAGATCAGAGGCTTTCAGGCCGTGAGCCTTGCGCTGCTTGGGAACGAGATATTTGTTGGCGATCTCAAGTTTCTCCTCAGCCAGATATCCGCTGACCTGAATCATTTCCATCCTGTCCCTGAGTGCGGGGTGAATTGCGCTTGCATCATTGGCGGTCGTGATGAACAGCACGTTCGACAGGTCATAGTCGAAGTCAAGGTAATTGTCGTGGAAAGCGGCATTCTGTTCCGGGTCGAGCACCTCCAGAAGAGCGGATGCCGGATCGCCCCTGTGATCATCCCCGACCTTGTCGATTTCGTCAAGAACGATGACAGGGTTGGATGTTCCGCATTTCTTTATCGTGCTGATGATTCTTCCGGGCATAGCTCCTATATATGTACGGCGGTGACCGCGTATTTCGGATTCATCGTGTAAGCCGCCGAGCGAAATCCTGCCGTATTCCCTTCCGAGGGCCTTCGCAATCGACTGCCCCAGGGAGGTCTTGCCTACACCGGGAGGACCGTAAAGACATATTATGGGGGATTTCATATCTCCCTTCAATTTCAATACGGCCAGATATTCTATTATCCTGTCCTTTACGGAGTCCAGCCCGAAATGGTCGTGGTCAAGCACCTTGCGCGCATTGTTGAGGTCGAGGTTGTCCTTTGAAAGCTCGCCCCAGGGGAGCTCCACCGCAAACTGGCAGAAGGAATACTGCACGTTGTAGTCGGGGGAACTGGGATTGAGCATCTCGAGCTTGTGCACCTCCTTTTCGAAACGCTCGGCCATTTCGGCCGACCATTTCCTGCTTTTGGCCTGTGTCCTGAGATCGCTGATGTCCTGCTCCGAACCGTCCATGCCGAGTTCCTCCTGTATGGTCTTCAGCTGATTGTTCAGGAACATCTCGCGCTGCTGCTGGTTTATCTCGCGCTTGACCTTGTTCTGTATCTCGTCCTTGAGCTTGAGTATGTCAATCTGACGGTTGAGCATTTCGAGGAGCAGCAGGCCTCTTTTCTTCAGATCTCCTTCTCCGAGGAGCTTGAGCCTGTCTGCGAACTGCTCCAGTTCCACGTTGGATGAAACGAAGTTGATGAAGTAATCGGCGCCTTCGATGTTCTTCAGAGCGAACTCCGCTTCCTTGGGAAGGTTGGGCGAGAGTTCTATCACCTGCATCGCGGCGTCTTTAACCGCACCTACTATCAGGTCCATATCCTTGTCGTTCTTTGCGGGCAGGATGTCGTTGATGTAGGATACTTCGGCCCACATATAGGGGTCGTATGACACGACTCTGTCAAGATAGAAGCGCTTGAGCCCCTGGAGGATGGCCGTCAGGCTGCCGTCCGGCATCTCGATGATTTTCAATATCTTGGCCACCGTGCCTATACGGAACATGTCGGTTTCCTGCGGCACGTCCACCTCGGGGTCCAGCTGTGCGGCCGCGCCTATGAGCCGTTTCTTTGCGCAGGCTTCCCTGATGAGCTTGATGCTCTTGTCGCGTCCTACGGCAACCGGTATTATGGTTGTGGGGAACAGTATGGTCCCTCTCAGTGTCAGAACAGGCAGACTCTCCGGCAGTTCCATGTCCTTTACGTCACCGGAGGCATCAAGGCTCATAATGGGCACGATATCCACTCCTCCGGGATTTCCCTTGAAAAGTTTGTCCAAATCGAAATTCATAATCTACAAATAGCTATGACAAAATGTCAGCCGGAAGTCTTTTCTCCGGCAGAAGACACAATAGTCAATCATTATGCCACAAAAAATGAAATTATTTTTTTGATTATTAAATTATTAAGTCTATTTTTGCAATCCATTTCCCCTCGGGTTCAGACTTCGGGCGGGTAATAAACGAAATACAAACATTCAAATAATCTGTTGAAAAATGACTAAAGCAGACATCGTTACAGAAGTGGCAAAGGCTACCGGTCTTGAAAAGATCACCGTGCAGACCGTAGTGGAATGCTATATGGAAAGCGTTAAGAATTCATTGTCAAAAGGTGAGAACGTATATCTCAGAGGCTTCGGCAGCTTCGTTGTCAAAACCCGTGCAGCCAAGACCGCAAGAAACATTTCAGAGAAGACCACCATCACCATTCCCCAGCACAGCATTCCTTCTTTCAAGCCTGCCAAGGTCTTCCTCAATTCAGTAAAGAACGTGAAAGTTAAATAACAACCTTTAATTTTTAACCATTATGCCCAGCGGTAAAAAGAGAAAAAGACATAAAATGTCTACGCACAAACGTAAAAAACGTTTGCGCAAGAACAGACACAAGAAGAAATAGTCTTTTGCTATTCAGAAATTTAATCTAAAGCAGCTTGTCCACCGTGCACTGCTTTAGATTATTTGTTTATGGAATGATGAAAAAATAAGTTGGTAAAAGATTTATGAAGGATTGTTTATGGATTTTGAATGCGAAATGAAGGAGCGTAGCGCGGGCTACGTGACTGAATGACAAATTCAAAAGACAAAACAAGACTCATAAAGAATACCAAGTTATTTTTTAAGAATGACTATAAAGCAGTATGGATCAGGAAATAGGACAGGAAAAGCAAACGGTCAAGGATCTGGTCATCGATGTGGAGCGTGACAATGTCAACATCGCTCTGCTCGAGGACCACCGCCTCATCGAGTACAGCACCGAGCCAAGGGTCGGGAAAGCTTTCTCGGTAGGGGATGTCTATCTGGGCCGTGTGAAGAAGTTGATTCCATCGCTCAATGCCGCATTCGTCGATATAGGTGATGAAAAGGATGCCTTTGTCCACTATCTTGACCTCGGCCTGAATTTCAAGGCCTTCGACAGTTTCGTCAAGCAACTGAATCCGAATACGGACTTCAATTCACTTTACCGCCGTACAACGTCGGAAGCGATACTCGAGAAGGACGGCAAGATTGAAAGATATCTGAATCCGGGTCAGCCTCTCATAGTGCAGATTGTTAAGGAACCTATTTCCACCAAAGGCTCACGCCTGACGGCGGAGATCTCCCTGGCGGGAAGGAATATGGTTCTTCTGCCCTTCAACAACAAGGTCAGCATATCCCAGAAAATCGCCTCGCGCGAGGAGAAGAAACGTTTGGAGAGACTCGTGCACAGCCTGCTTCCTCCCAACTACGGTGTGATAATCCGCACTGCCGCCGAAGGGAAGAAGGCCGCTGTCCTCGACGCAGAACTGAAATCCCTCATACGCAAGTGGGAGGATTCCTGGAAGACGCTCGCCTCGTCCAAGGGCGTTCAGCTTCTCTTCACGGAGAACAGCCGTGCCACCATCATCCTCAGGGATATGCTCAATGACTCGTTCTCCAGCATCCACGTCAATGATGACGTGATATATAAGGAAGTGCGCGACTATGTCGGGTCGATTTCTCCTGAACAGCTGGACATAGTGAAACTTTACAGGGCAAAGGAATCCATATTCGACCATTTCGACGTCACGCGACAGATAAAGAGTTCATTCGGCCGCGTCGTCCCTATGAAGAAGGGAGCATACATAGTCGTGGAACATACCGAGGCAATGCACGTGGTGGATGTCAACAGCGGTATCCGCAACAAGATGAGCGATCAGGAGCAGAATTCCTATGACGTGAATGTCATAGCCGCCGAAGAGATTGCAAGACAGCTCAGGCTCAGGGATATGGGTGGAATCATAATAGTAGATTTCATCGATATGGACACCCAGGAGCATCGCAATATGCTCTACAGGCATATGGTCGAACTGATGCTCAACGACCGCGCGAAGCACACCGTGCTGCCACTTACCAAGTTCGGCCTTATGCAGATCACAAGGCAGCGTGTCCGCCCCGCCACTGAAGTGGAGACTCTGGAGACCTGTCCGGCCTGCAACGGCACGGGAAAGATAGGGTCGTCCATAATAATTGATGAAACCATAGAACGGGAGCTTTCGTTCTACGTCAGGGAGAAGGGGCTCAGGGCATTGACCCTTCTGGTGAATCCGATTGTGGAGGCATATCTCAACAGGGGCATATCCAGTTTCCGCCGCAAATGGTCACGCAAGTACGGTGTCAAGCTCACCATAGAGGCTGACAGTTCACTCGGCATCACCCAGATGGAGTGGCGTGACAGGTCGGGCGAACGCATCGATGTTCAGAAATAGAAACTACACCATTATATGAAAGCAACAATTCCACTTTTTTTGTCTTTTCTGCTGGCCGTCTCCTGCGGCGGACGCAATGGAGATGGACAGGGCTCCGAAACACAAGCGGAACCGGGCCCCGTATCTGAAACAACTTCCACGGAAATGGTACAATTGAGAGATTCACTGGCTGCGGATGGAACCCGCATCAGTTTCTACGAGCCTCAGGACGTGTGCTCGAGCCTCATAGAGGTGCACACTCTTGACGGTGTCATTACAAAAGTCGAATTCACCGACGGTTGTCCCGGCAATACTATGGGCGTAAGCCGTCTGGTGGAGGGAATGACGATAGATGAGGCAATTTCCCGGCTCGAGGGAATACCTTGCGGCGGCAAGCCGACCTCCTGCCCGGACCAGCTTTCAAAGGCTTTGAGGGCCATCCGGTCCAGGTAATTTTTGCAAAAGTCATCCTGCCCGAACTTTTTTTGCAAAAAAGCTGCAAAAACTTTAAAAAAGTTTGGAGAATAAAAAAATAGGAGTACCTTTGCAGTCCCGTTTCGGAAGGAACGGCAGTTCATTGACAGATTGGAAGACAAATTAGTACAAGCAAGTACCGAAAAACGTGAAACA
>JAZRYW010000056.1:0-37613 GCA_045600965.1 Bacteroidales bacterium
AGTCATTATTAAAAAATAACTTGGTAATATTTATGAATCTTGTTTCGTCTTTTGGATATGTAATTCAGTCGAGTAGCCCGCTACACTCCTTCATTCCATATCCAAAATCCATAAACAATCTTTCATAAATCTTTACCAACTTATTTTTTAACCATTCCTTAGTCATTATTTTTCTTAATTTTGTGATATGACAGGAAGGTGGATAATGACTTTGGCCGCATTTGTCGCAGCCACATTCTGCGTCGGCGCCAAGGAGACTTCACTCCACCTCGGACTTTCCGCAGGCGCCGGTGCCGGGGATTTCCGTGAAATGGGGTTCTCTCCGCTTGTCTTCGGCGGACCGGACATTTCGGCAGGTGCTCAAGCGCTTCTCGACATAGGCCGGTTCCGGGTGGAGGACGCCACTCTCGCAGCGGCGGGAATATACGGACATCTCCGATCGACAGCGGACGGGAACACTGCATATTCCGTCTTTCTGAGAAATGCATTGAATGTGGAGTACCTGTTCTTCGACGGATCCGAAGGACGCCTCAGGCTGTTCGCCGGTGGCGGAATAGGTGACTGTCTCACCGGAAAGATTGTCCCCTCATTTGAAAACGGCAGTTACGGTGTGAGCAACTTCGCATCGCTCAACGCCGTCTTCGATATGGAATATGACCTCACCGGCCGGTGGATGCTCTTCGGAGGATTGGACCTGCCGCTTGCAACACTCATCACTCGTCCCCCTTATTCATTCATTGATAATTTCAGCGCCCGCAAGGGCTTGCTGGACTCCCTGTTCTCCTCTTATGAAACATCCTTCGGAATGCTTGACGGCGCAAATGTATCCCTCGGGGCCGCATATGGTATGCGGAACGGCAACCGGATTGCCCTGTCCTATGTCTGGAATTATGCAACTTCTTGGAATTCCGGCGTTTGGAGAGTTGACGACGGCCTTCATATACTTCAACTGACATTGACCTTCAAGATATTCTGACGTGCTATGAAACGCTTCCTGACAGTTTTGTCGGCATCTCTTGCCCTGCTCGTATGGACATCCTGCGAAAGACTGTTCTTCAGTGATGCCGTCAGCGCGACACCGTCCGAAGTGTTCGAATACCTGTGGCGCAAGGTGGATACGCAGTACGCCCTTTTCGATGTGAAGGATGTCGACTGGAATGCCGTTCACGATGAATATGCACCGATGGTCAGTGATTCGATGGACGACGAGGAACTGTTCGGCGTGCTGGAAGGGATGCTGGAATGCCTCGAGGACGGTCACGTCAACGTCACATCCTCCTTCAACGTGTCGCGCTCGGATACTGTCTCCTATTATAAATATTCTGACAATCAACTGGATATAAGGACTCTCGTCCTGAACTACATCGGATTGGATTATCATTCCACAGGAGCGTTCATCCATAACTGGCTTTCCAAAGGCAGGGTGGCTTACCTGCGATATTCATCCTTTATGAATGCAGTATCTGACAAGGATATGGAGTATATTTCCAGCTATTATGACAACGCTATGGGCTTTATCCTGGATCTGCGGCAGAATGGGGGAGGCGAGATAGAGAATATCTGGAGGATGCTCAGGTGGTTTCCAGGCGAAGGGCAGCTGATGATGTCCACCCGGATAAAGTCCGGCCCGGGTCATAATGACTTCTCTGCTCCGGAAAACGTCTATGCCCATAAGGACAGCTCCGGGGTGACGCCGATAACCAAGCCTGTCGTGCTTCTTGTCGACAGGGGTTCTTACAGCGCGGCATCAATATTCACCCTTTGTGCAAAATCATTCTCCAATGTTACGGTAGTCGGGGATTATACGGGAGGCGGTCTCGGCCTTCCCAATGGCGGAGAACTTCCAAACGGCTGGGTCTACAGATTTCCCATCACACGCACGCTCGCACCGGACGGCGTCAACTATGAAAACGGAGTGCCGCCAGACATAAGGGTCGCCCTTGACAGGGACCTTCTTCAGCAGGGCAGAGACAACGTGCTGGAGTATGCCTGCCTTCTTATCACCGGAAAAGAGGAACCCACATTCGATAATATTTAGTAACTTTGCCGCCGAGGCGGGCTGTTCCATCGCTGGCGTTGCCAGAGGAAAGTCCGGGCAGAGCAGAGCGCTGCCCTGTGGAAAGCACAGGCAGGCGTAAGTTTGCGGAGCGCGTAACAGAAAACAACCGCCGCAAGGCAAGGGTGAAAACGCGGGGCAAGAGCCCACGGACGCTGTCGGTGACGGCAGCGTGGTACGCACCGGCAGTCTGCAAGGCCAAATATACCGGTAATCAAGGATTGCTCGTCCGTTGCCGGGGGGTAGGCTGCGAAGATAAATGATGGAAGCCGGCTTCGGCCGGTACGGAACCCGGCTTACAGGTCCGCCTTTTTTTGAATGGGAGACAAAATCATATACAGCCGTTCCCACGTTGTTGGGTGCCACGAAGTGGATGCCGGCAAGGCCCTCAAGCCTGTCGCATTTATGAACATTGCCCAGAACGCCGCCCACATCAACTCCACCGACAACGGCTTCGGATACTGTCATCTTGCCGTGGCAGGGAATGCCTGGGTGATAAGCCGCGCGCGCGTTGTGTTCCTTGACACCCCTCTCTGGGATGAGACCGTTACTGTCGAGACCTGGGCCAGGAAGGATGACGGACTGTTCTCGATGAGGGATTTCGAGATGAAGGGCTCCGACGGCAGGGTAAGGGTGGCGGCCACTACCACCTGGATAGTGATGAATGTTGCAACCAGAAGGGTGGAGAGACTCTTTTATGCGCTTGATTCTCAGGCACGGCTGAACGTGTGCCCTTCCAGGAATGCTCTGGGGCAGGACTGCCCCAGACTGCGGACGCTCTCTGGCTGCAGTCTTTCTTCTATGCGACGTGTCTGTCCTTCCGATATGGATTATAATCTTCACGCCAACAATGCAAAATATCTGGAATGGGCGGAGGATGCGCTTGAGGAGCCTTTCCGGGGCCGTCAGGTGGTTGAGTTCACAATCAATTTCAACAGTGAGGCAAGGCTCGGGGATGAAATGGGTCTCTGGACCCTTGCGCTGTCGGAGGACGCCTGCCACATCGAGGGACGTCGGGGTGATACCAATGTTTTTGTAATGGAAATCAAGTTCAGAAGATGAGAGGGAGATTTTTCACAATGATGTCAGCGGCCGCCCTCTGCGCAGCCGTATTCGTTTCCTGCAATGCCGGAACCCGTTCAAAGGCCACAACGCCGTCATACTACCGTGTGAAGGTGGAGCAGGTGCTTCCGCACGACCGGGACATCTACACGCAGGGCCTCTTCTTTGACGGCGGTGTGCTGTATGAATCCGCCGGACAGTATGGCCGTTCGTGCGTCCGTACGGTGGATCTGCAGACCGGGGCTTCCATCCTGCGCACCGATATGGACAAGCAGTATTTCGGAGAGGGAAGCTGCATTCTTGACGGAAAAATGTATGTACTGACCTGGCTTGAAAAGAAAGTGTTCACCTACGACCCGCGCACGCTCGAGCAGACCGGAAGCTTCCACTGGCCCTGCGAAGGCTGGGGGCTGACAACCGACGGCCGCCGGCTTTATGCCACAGACGGAAGTGACAGGCTTTATGTCGTCAATCCCGACGGACTCGAGTTTGAGAAGACCGTCCGGGTCACTTACAACGGAAAGAAACTCAGTTATCTCAACGAGCTCGAATGGATTGACGGAAGAATATGGGCCAACGTGTACGGGGACAATCACATTGTCATCATCAACCCCTCCACAGGGGTGGTCGAAGGCGTCGTGGACTGTACCGGGATACTTCCCGACAAACTCCGTGACGCGGACACCGATGTGCTCAACGGAATAGCTTACAATCCCGCCGACGGCCGGATATACATCACCGGGAAGAACTGGCCGAGGATGTACGGGATATCATTGACTGAAGTCAAATTATAATGCATATGCAGAGGGTGCTGGCCTGCAGGCCGGCTGAGAAACACCTCCGAACCTGATCCGGGTAATGCCGGCGTAGGAAATGAATATGAAACCTATATGTCTTATCGCGGCTGCGCTTATGTGCAGCCTTAATCTGCAGGCTCAGCAGAACATTGTGCTGGACAGCATAATTGTCCGTCCGACAATGGCACAGTCCCTGACACCCGTATCCGGTTCGATTGTCAGCCGCCATACTCTGAAAGCTGCGGAGCCCTCCCTCTCGCTCCCTCAGATACTTGCTTCACAGCCATCCGTCGTATCCTTCTCAGAGGGAGGAACGGGCCTGGGCTATACCAGAATGAGGGTGCGTGGAAGCGACGGCTCCCGCATCAATGTCACGCTCAACGGCATCACACTCAACGACGCGGAGTCTCAGGAAATGTTCTGGGCAAACATCCCGGCCATATCCGCATATGCCCAGTCTGTCCAGATTCAACGCGGAGTCGGCCTGTCAGCGGGTGGAAGCGGATCCTTCGGAGCGGACATAAGTCTCCAGAGCGCGCTTCCTTCGCAGATTCCCTATACATCCGTTCAGTTCGGTTACGGTTCGTACAATACCCTGACACTGTCGGCCCAGGCAGGTGGGGGATGTTCCTCCGGAGGGTTCACGTTCGATACCGGATTCTTCCTTGGGGAAACGGACGGTTATGTGCGTAACGGCTGGGCGGATGTGCGCTCCGCATACCTGTGCGCCGGCTGGGGAGATGCCGACAATGCGTTGAAACTCATCTGGCTGCCGGGATATCAGCATTCCGGAATAACCTGGTATGGCGTGCCTTCCTCCATCGCCCACACCGACCCCAGGTATAACCCGGCCGGTATGCATACCGACAGCGAAGGCAATGTGCTGTACTATCCGAACGAATCGGACAACTATGTCCAAAACCATATTCAACTTCTCTACACCCATTCGTTCACGCCTGAGATGCTTTTGTCGGCCGTTCTGCACTATACCGACGGATACGGCTATTATGAGCAGTACCGCAGTGACCTGCCCTTCAGCGGAGAGAACGTGGTGCGGCAGAATATGGACAACGGCTTTCTTGCAGGAACGGCATCCTTCCATTGGTCGCCTGCGTCCCTGACTGTCGACGGCGGCCTGTACTTCTCCGCATATATGGGAAAGCAGTGGGGCGAAATAGTTTCCCCCGGGCCGGCTTCCGTTATGAAATCGGGTGATGTCTGGTACACCAACGACAGCTTCAAAGGTGACTGTTCGGCATATCTGCGCGCAAGCTGGACCCCTGCACAAGGGCGCCTTTCGTTTTTCGGCGACCTTCAATGGCGAGGGGTGGCACACAATATATCGGGTACGGATGATGACACCGCAGCTCTGGAGAGCAGGTCCCGACACGGCTTCATCAACCCCAAACTGGGCCTTACCTTCGCTTCAGGCCTCCATTCTGACCTGTACGCATCGGTTTCAATGACACACCGCGAGGCTGCAAGGGATGACTTGAAGGCCGCATCAAAATCCGGCCGGGAGTATAGCATCCGTCCGGAGAGACTGACGGACTGCGAATTGGGCTTCCGTCATAAGGGCAAGAGCCTTTCCCTGTGCGCCAATCTGTTCGCGATGCTCTACCGTGACCAGCTGGTGAATACCGGGCTTATTTCGTCGCAGGGCTATCGTATCAGGGAGAATGTCCCCCACAGCAACCGTCTGGGAGTCGAGACTCAGCTGGAATGGAACCCTTCGGGACCGCTGCGCGTGCAGGCATCGGCTTCCCTGAGCCGTAACAGGATAAAGGAATATACTGCCTGGGTGGATACTTTCGACGCAGATTTCAACCTGACGGGGCAGGTGAGGGAAAACTATGCCGATGTGCCTCTGGCAATGTCACCCGGAGCCACGGCCTCGTGCAGCGTGTGGTATACGGCGGCGTGCGGACTGGAATTCTCCGTCTCCGCAAGGGGAGTGTCCCGTCAGTTCTATGACAATACCGGAAGCCTTTCAAGATCTCTTGACGGATGGCTGGTGGCAGACGCTTCAGCGCTCTGGCCGTTTCAGATAAGGAATGGCGCCGGACATTCATTCCTTTCCGGGAAATTGACTATATTTGTGAATAATTTGATGAATTCGCAGTATGCCGCTGACGCGTGGGTCTACAGGGCTTATGCCGGGGATGGAAGTGAATACGTCTCCGACGGCCTTTTCCCCCAGGCCGGCCGCAACGTGGCTGTGAAACTGGAAATAGATCTGTAACAGTATGCATTTTTTGGATAAATTGTCTTCCCTGGGCTTCTTCGGCTGGCTTGAAATAGCGGCTATGATAGTCGGCGTGATCTATGTCCTGCTTCAGATAAGGAAGACAAGAAAGATGTGGTACTGCTGCATAGTTTGCTCCATCCTCAATATATTCGTCTATGCCCACAACGCCTACTGGGCGATGATGCTCATTCAGTTCTACTATATCGCGGCATCGTTCTACGGCATATCCAAATGGACGAAGGCAAGGGCTGATGCAATCAGCAAGTATGGATATGAGGACAGGAAGCACCGCGTTTCGATTGCCGTGTGCCCTATGGACCGCAGGATCGTGGCCGTCAGTTCTGCCGTTGCCCTTGCGTGTTTCCTTGTTCTCTCCCTGATAAGCTGGAGGGCCATCCCTTCGGAGGCTGTCTCATTCCCCGCAAAACCATACCTTGACAACGCGATTGCGGTTCTCAGTATGCTGGCGACCTACTGGCTGAGCCGGTCCTACCGCGAACAGTGGTACATATGGCTCGTGGTCAACGTCGCCGGCACGATAACTTTCGCCTACAGCGGAATGGTATGGATGGCGGCGCTCTATTTCGCATACATAATAATGGCTGTCGTCGGCCTGATTCAATGGACAAGGCACGGCGTCATTGCAAATGACAACAGATAAAGAAAAATCCCTTCCCCGGGGAAGGGATTCGGGGATGGGGACAGAAAAATAAGAAAGTGCGGTGGGGAGAAGTTTCGCAAGTTCTCACTTCACTTTGATTATCAACGATATAAGTACTTGCGAAACTTGAGAGATGAAACTGATAGCAGACAGCGGTTCGACCAAGGTAGATTGGAGAATCATCACCGACAGGGGGATGGCGATGGAAGTGTCAACCCCCGGAATCAACCCCGTATTCCAGTCCGACGAGGCGATTGCCGATATGCTCCGCAACAGTGTTGCGACAGTGTCAGGCCAGGATGTGACCGAAGTTTTCTTCTATGGCGCCGGAGTGGTTTCCGATGAAATTGCATCAAGGCTGGATAAATGCTTCAAATCGGTGTTTCCCGGTGCGTCCTGCGTCTTCAATTCAGATATCCTCGGGGCTGCGCGCGCCCTTTTCGGCCACCGGCCAGGCATAGCCTGCATCCTCGGCACCGGATCCAACAGCTGTTTCTATGACGGAACAGGGATTGTCGGCAATGTCAAGGCGGGCGGGTTCATCCTTGGTGACGAGGCGTCCGGAGCATATTTCGGGAAGCTCCTGGTCTCCGATTATGTGAAGGGCCTTCTGCCGGCCGCCATTGAGAAGGAGTTCCGCAAACGCTATGGCCTGGAATATGCCGACATAGTGGCCAAGGTATATCGCGAACCGCTTCCGAGCCGCTTCCTGGCTTCCTTCAGCCCTTTTATTCTCGAATTCTGCCATCATCCCCATATCGCCAGAATGCTGCGCGAAGGTTTCGATGCATTCTTTGCGCGTAATGTCGCGCAATATGATTACAGGCATTTCGAGGTCGGGTTTGTCGGGTCCGTCGCCTTCCACTACAGGGAGTTCATCGAGAAGTCGGCGAAGGTCAACAATATACGGCTCGCTTCCGTCATCAAGTCTCCAATAGACGCTCTCGCGGCATACCACGCCGGTCAATAACGGTTACGTTCGGAAATGGGATATTCGAAGGATCTTTCATCAGGACTGCTGGAAAATGCAGTGGAGGCATTCGCCTCGCTTCCCGGAATCGGTGACAAGACTGCGCTGAGACTGGCTCTGCATATGCTCCGTCAGAGCGAGGAGAGTGTCGGACGGTTCACCTCCGCCATAGCTGATTTCCGTCGCAACATAAGGTTCTGCCCTCAGTGCGGGATGATTTCCGACGGCGGCCTGTGCAGCGTATGCGCCGACGCCCGCAGAGACACCGGCCTTATTTGTGTGGTGGAAAGCATACGTGATGTCCTGAGCATTGAGAACACCGGCAGTTATAACGGCCTCTATCACGTGCTCGGAGGCATCATTTCCCCTATGGACGGAATCGGCCCGTCGGACATCGCTGTGGACAGCCTTGTCGGCAGGATTGCAAAAGGCGGGGTGGAGGAGGTCATACTTGCGCTCAGCACCTC
Source organism: Bacteroidales bacterium (assembly GCA_045600965.1). Classification (GTDB taxonomy): domain Bacteria; phylum Bacteroidota; class Bacteroidia; order Bacteroidales; family UBA932; genus RGIG6374. Next base: position 8,262 of record JAZRYW010000056.1, read on the forward strand.
CCTGGAGGGGGAGACCACATCCTTCTACATCTGCAAGAAGGTTTCCGCCTTCCCTGTGAAAGTGTCCGCAATCGCCCGGGGCGTCGGATTCGGAGATGACCTTGAGTATACGGACGAGTTCACTCTGGGCCGTTCCATCACCGACAGGCAGCCCTTCAGGATGTAGCCTTTCCAACCTTTCCCGCGGGGTTGTTTTTTGAAAAATATTGTTTACCTTTGCAACGCGCTCGGGAAGGCGTGCAGATACTCAAAAACAGCGGGATGATCCAGATTTTCTACAGACATAACGGGCTCGTGGAAGTGGGTGAGAGCCTCTCCATACTGCAGGAGATCAGGCGTGATGAGCTTCTCTGGATAGATCTCCTTTCCCCGTCCGGAGAAGAGAAGAAGGCCGTTGAAACATATCTCGACACCACTCTGCAGAGCCGCGCGCAGGCTGAGGAGATCGAGAGTTCCTCCCGTTTTTCCGAAACCGACGATGTCCTCTTCGCAAACACCAACTTTATGATACCGAGCGCCGAGAATTATACCATCGAGCCGGTTTCATTCATCGTGACCGACGAGGGCTCCCTTGTTTCCATAAGGAACGTGCCCCTGCGCTCATTCACCGATATTCAGCGCCGCCTGTCCGTCACGGCCAAGTCGATGACTTCAGGTCTCCACGTTCTGGTGAGTGTCCTTGAGAACAGGATCGATATGGATGCCGATATGATAGAGCTGATGAGCAAGGAGATAGCGCAGTACAGCAAACGGGTCAGCCTGGGTGAGGATGTCAGCGAGGAATTCCTGCTTGACATCAACCAGATGCAGGAGAACACGATGCTCGTGCGCGAGAATGTGGTCGACAAGCAGAGGATGCTTTCAAGTATGCTCAAGAGCGACAAGTTCCCTCCCGAGACAATAGGCAAGTTCGAAGTGCTTCTCAAGGACGTGTCCTCACTGATCAACCACACCAACTTCGACTTCGAGCGTCTTGAATATCTGCAGAACACCGTATTGGGCCTTATCAATCTGGAGCAGAACAAGATAATGAAGATCTTCACCTTCGTTTCCCTGCTGCTGATGCCTGCGACACTTGTCGCCAGTTTCTACGGGATGAACGTCCACCTGCCGCTGGAAGGCTGGCAGTGGTCCTGGCTTGCCATCCTCGGCGTGATGGTGATGGTGATTGTCGCAGTGTTCCTGGTCTTCAAGAAACGCAGGATGCTCTGACCGGACGCTTCATCATCTAAATTTGCTAATCTTGATAAATTAGTTTATATTTGCGTCCCCTCCAAAAAGGGGGTCTATAAATATTGTTCAACTTCTAATTCGCTTAAAATTTAATTATGGAAGAAGAAAAAACAGTTCTCGAACCCGTAGAGGTTCAGGCAAATGCTGAAGAGGCTCCCGTTGCCGAAAAGAAGCAGCGGAAGAGCAACGCATCCGTTGACAACGACAAGTTCAACTGGGATGCTTTTGAATCAGAGTCATCAATCTATGACGTTGAAAAGAGTCAGATTGAGGAAAGTTACAACAACACCCTCTCGAAGGTCATCGAAAATGACGTTGTCGAAGGTACTGTAGTTGCACTCAACAAGCGCGAGGTGATCGTAAACATCGGTTACAAGAGCGAAGGCGTCATCAGCGTCAACGAATTCCGTTACAATCCCGAACTCGCAGCGGGCGACACCGTGGAGGTATACGTCGAAACTGCAGAGGACAGGAAGGGCCAGCTCATCCTTTCCCACAAGAAGGCACGCTCGCTCCGCTCCTGGGACAGGGTTAACGAAGCGTTCGAGAAGGACGAAATCGTCAAGGGTTACATCAAGTGCCGCACCAAGGGCGGTATGATCGTTGACGTGTTCGGCATCGAGGCATTCCTTCCCGGTTCACAGATTGATGTCAAGCCCATCAGGGACTACGACATATTCGTCAACAAGACAATGGAGTTCAAGATCGTCAAGATCAATCAGGAATTCCGCAACGTTGTCGTTACACACAAGGCAATCATCGAAGCCGACCACGAAGCCCAGAAGGCAGACATCCTCGGCAAGCTCAAGAAGGGTGACATCATCGAAGGTACCGTCAAGAACATCACCTCCTACGGCGTATTCATCGACCTGGGCGGCGTGGACGGTCTTATCCACATCACAGACCTCAGCTGGGGCCGCGTAAACCACCCCGAAGAGATAGTCAGTCTCGACCAGAAGATCAATGTCGTCATCCTCGACTTCGACGAAACCAAGAAGAGAATCGCCCTTGGTCTCAAGCAGCTTATGCCTCATCCTTGGGATACTCTCGACGAAAACCTCAAGGTCGGTGACACCGTCAAGGGTAAGGTCGTCGTCATTGCCGACTACGGCGCATTCGTTGAAGTTCAGCCCGGCGTTGAAGGTCTCATCCACGTTTCAGAAATGAGCTGGAGCCTCCATCTCCGTTCGGCACAGGACTTCCTCAAGATCGGTGACGAAGTTGAGGCGCAGATCCTCACCCTCGACCGTGAAGAGAAGAAGATGTCCCTCGGTATCAAGCAGCTCAAACCGGATCCGTGGGCAACTATCACTGAAAAATATCCCGTCAACTCACGTCACACCGCAACCGTCCGCAACTTCACCAATTTCGGTGTGTTCGTAGAGCTTGAAGAAGGCGTCGACGGTCTTGTTCATATCAGCGACCTCAGCTGGACCCAGCGCATCAAGCATCCTTCAGAGTTCACCTCCATCGGCGAACCCCTCGAAGTCGTCGTTCTCGAAGTCGATCAGGAAAACCGTCGACTCAGTCTCGGCCACAAGCAGCTTGAAGACAATCCCTGGGACACTTACGAGACCATCTACACTGTAGGTTCCGTTCATCAGGGCACAGTTGCAAACATCGGTGACAAGTTCGCCACCATCTCTCTCGGTGAAGGCATAGAAGGCACCTGCAGCCTCCGCAACCTTACCAAGGAAGACGGTACTCAGGCCGCTCAGGGCGAAGTGATCGACTTCAAGGTCGTTGAATTCAACAAGTCCAACAAGAAGATCGCCCTCTCCCACAGCAAGCTCTTCGAGGAAGTGAAGCGTGAAGCCGAAATCAAGGAAAGGGCAGAACGCAGCAGCGAGGCTGACTCCACCCAGAAGGCTGTGAAGAAGCTCAAGGCCAACCTTGAAAAGGCAACCCTCGGTGACATCTCCGAGCTCGCAGCCCTCAAGGACGAGATGGAAAAGCAGGCAAATCAGTAATGAACTTCACTCTGACCACCTTGGGAACGGCTTCAGCCCTCCCTACGGTTAGCAGATATCCAAGCGCCCACGTTCTTAACATACGTGGGCGTTTGTTCTTGATTGACTGTGGAGAAGGCTGCCAGATGCAGTTGCGCCGCTATGGCGTGTCGATGCTCAACATCGACCATATCTTCATTTCGCATCTGCACGGCGACCATTGCTTCGGACTGTTCGGCCTCCTCTCGACGATGGGAATGATGAACCGTACCACGCCGCTCACCATTCACGCGCCTTTCCTTTTCGGGAACATCCTGAAATTCTTTATGGATAATTTCACGGAAGGCCTGCCTTTCGAGGTCCGGCACGAAACCCTTCAGGGAAAGGAACCCAGACTGATTTTCGAGACAAGGAACATAGAGGCGCTTTCCTTCGGCCTCAATCACAGGATTGACGCCTTCGGCTTCATTTTCAGGGAGAAGGAGCCTGAACTGAATGTACATAAGTGGCTGATTGAAAGGGATGCTCTGACTCTCCACGAGATTGTCGCCCTCAAGGGCGGAAATGACGTGACAAGGGAGGACGGGACCGTATTGAAAGCGTCCGTCTATACCTACCGTCCATTCGAACCCCGCACTTATGTCCATTGCTGTGACACCGCTCCCTTCGCCAGGGAAGCGGAATATGCGAAGGGTGCGACTTTGCTCTATCACGAGGCCACTTTCGAGTCGTCGATGGCCCGGAAGGCCGCCGCAACATTCCATTCCACCGCTCTTCAGGCGGCGCAGGTCGCACTGGAAGCAGGGGCCGGCCGTCTTGTCATAGGGCATTATTCATCGAGGTATACGGATCCTGCGCCGCTCGTGGAAGAGGCGAGGACCATATTCCCCGAAACATATCCTGCAAAGGAAGGCTCGGTTTTTGAACTGCCTCTCGTAAAGAATGAACAATGATGAAGAAGATATTCCTTATGCTTCTGCTCGCGCTCCCATTGTCAGCCGGAGCCCAGAGCCTTATGACCTCACAGGTGCGCAAACTCGCCGAGACCATATACTGCATAGAAAACTTTTACCTCGACACGGTCAACGTTGACAAACTTGTCAATGACGCTTTGACAGACCTTATTTCAAAGCTTGACCCGCATTCGGCATTCGTGCCGGCCTCTGAGGCAGATGCTTTCAATTCGGAGATAGAAGGTGAGTTCGAGGGCGTGGGCGTATCCTTCCGCATATATAAGGACACTCTGTCCGTCGAGGATGTGATAGCCGGAGGACCCAGCGAAAGGGTGGGCATACGGCCTCACGACTGCATTATCGCAGTGGACGGGCAATCTATAGCCGGTGTGAAGATTACCAACGAAAAGGTGTTCTCCCTCCTGAGGGGCCCCAAGGGCAGTCAGGTGACTCTGACGGTTCTTCGGCGGGGCGTTGACGAACCGATGGATTTCGTCCTGCACCGCGACGTCATCCCGGTCAGCACCGTGCCCCTCGCATTCGAGCCTGAACCGGGATACCTGTACATCAGAGTCTCCCGTTTCGCAAAAAACACCGTGGACGAAATCATTCCGGTGGTGGGAGGTCTTGACCATCCGTTGAAGGGACTGATATTGGACCTTTCCGACAATGGCGGAGGCGCACTTGCCACAGCCCTGTCGCTTACTGACCAGTTCCTTGAGAAGGGCGACAACATACTTACCACTGAATCGAGGGGACTGGAGGTCTCCTCCTTCGAGGCAAGCGGCAGAGGCGTGATGAAGAACGTGGCCCTGGCCGTGATAATCAATGAGAACAGCGCTTCTGCCAGTGAAATCGTGTCAGGCGCTCTGCAGGACAATGACAGGGCCGTGATCATCGGAAGGAAGTCCTTCGGCAAGGGACTTGTCCAGAGAGTCGTGCCCCTGTCCGATGGCGATGAACTTAAACTCACTGTATCCCGATACCGCACGCCTTCGGGTCGCTGCATCCAGTCGCCATACGAACTTGGAAAGCAGGAGGAATACTACAAGGCATTTATGGCCCGCTACCGGAGAGGGGAGTCATTCAACCGTGACAGCATCACTTTCGACCGCAACCAGACCTTCAGGACCGTCAAAAGCGGCAGGGAGGTTTACGGAGGCGGCGGAATAATGCCTGACATATTCATACCGGCCGACACGACCTGGCAGAGCGAATATTATCTTCAGCTGGTACGAAAGAGTCTGATCACGGATTTCGCCTATTCCTACGCCTCCGGGTTCAGGGACTCCCTCATCACCCTGTTCCCCGATCCTGAATCATTCAGGGAAGGCTTTACGGCCGAAGGCGAGCCTTACGGAAGTCTGCTCGAGTATGCGGCCATCAATGGCGTACCGAAGCCTGAATCCATGGCGGATGTGACGGCTGACCGCATAAGGCTGTATGTCTCGGCCATAATGGCGCAGACGCTGTACGGGTCCCGCTACTACTACCTGACCATTTTGCAGTCGGGTGTTTACCGTGAGTACGAAAAGGCTTTGGAAGTGGTCAGGAACTGGGATACCTATCGTGACGAGATTCTGCTCAAGGCCCGCTGATAGCGCGCTGCGTTGGCATTGTGCTCCGTAAGGGATACGGCGAAATTGTGCTGTCCGTCAAAAGTCTCCCTCGCGCAGAAATAAAGGTAGTTGTGCCTCTCGTAGTTGAGCACGGCGTCTATGGCCTTGATTGTGGGTATCGTGATCGGCCCGGGAGGCAGGCCCCTGTATCTGTATGTGTTATAGGGGGAATCCACTTCGAGGTGTTTCTTCAGCACCCGTTTCGGACGGGGCTCGCCCAATGCGAAGAGTACGGTCGGGTCGGCCTGCAGAGGCATACCCCTTTTAAGCCTGTTCATATAGACACCGGCAATCCTGGGCTGCTCGGGCTCATATTTGCTTTCTTCCACCACTATCGATGCAAGAGTCACCACTTCATCCCTTGAAAGGCCTATGGCGTCGGCCCCGGCCATCCTTTCCTCTGTCCAGAATGCGTCATATTCCTTCTTCATCCTTTCCAGAAAGGCGCGCGGAGTCGTCGTCCAGTAGAACTGGTAGGTGTTGGGGATTATCAATGAAATGTAATTGGCCTCGTTGAATCCCAGGCTGTCACGGATGGATGAATCCGAGAAGGTCCTGACGAACTCCGCCGAATCCGCCTCGAATTTCGAACAGACAAGTGCGGCCATCCTTTCCATCGAGCGGACATAGCCGTTGATTGTCACGTTCTGCGGCGTCTGCCATCCCAATGCCAGCATTCTTACAAGATACTTGTTGCTCTTGCCGGCTGTGAACTCATATCTGCCGGGCCTGAACCCTTCCTGCAACCTCATTCCCTTCGCCGCCTTCCTGAAGGAATCGAAATCCCTTACAGCCCCGCACCCGTTGACCTTGTCCAGAAGGTCGGCGTAGGAGTCGGAACCGTAGACGTATATCAGTCCCTTGCCTTCGGTATTCGAGGCTATGTATGTGCGATAGTAGTTTATGACAATTACGCCTGCAGCCAGAAGAAGGGCAAGCAGGATGAGTATGATGCTCTTATTGCTGTTTGATTTCATCTGTCTTCCTGAGTTTCAGAACCGAACCTGGAACGGGCTCCTCGCCCTTCCTCAGGCCGTTGTACTTGCGGATGCAATCGATCCTTACGCCGTAGCGCTGGGATATTGAGAGCATAGTGTCCCCATCGTCGACAACGTGCTTGTCGATATGCTCTGCGCTCTGCCTTTTCTTGCGTTCAATGTATATTCTGCTTCCTGCGGGGATTGAATCATTTCTTGCGGCGTCGTTGAACCTTATCAGCTCTGTGGCCGACAGGTCGAACTCCCTTGCAAGGGACTTCCAGGTGTCGAGACCGTTGGCCACGACATAGGCCACGCCGTTGACTTCCATTACATCGCGTTCCAGGGATATTGTGCCGTACTTGCCCGGAGCCTTCACTGGAAGTTCTATTTCCTTGAGTATGACGGGCAGGGGAGCGCCGGCCGTGTCTTCCGTAACCCGTATGTCGAAACGGCTGAGATTGTACTGCTCGATTATTCCTATCAGCAGTTCGGGGTAACGGGGATTGGTGGCGTAGCCGGCCTGCTTGAGCCCGTATGCCCATCCTTTGTAGTCAGTGGGTTCAAGGGCGAACAGGTCGCGGTAGCGCACCTTGAAACGCAGGAAGTCGGAATGGTCGGCGAATGACTGCTCGACTGAATCATACTTGCGGAAGCATTCGTTCGGCGCGTCGTCGTCCTGACGGTAGGTCTTGCCCTCCCAGTTACTGCACTTGATGCCGAAGTGGTTGTTCGCCTTAACTGCCAGTGCCGAGCGTCCGCTGTCCGATTCCAGTATGCCCTGGGCGAGCGTGATGCTGGCAGGGACGCCGGATTCGGTCATCTGCCTTACGGCCATATCGGAATACTTCTCTATGTATTGCGCCTTTGGATCCTGCCCGTATGCCAGACAGGGGCTCAGGGCCATAACTGCGGCCAGAATTGTGATGATCTGTTTCATCGGTCCTTTGAATTACACAAAGGTACTATATTATTCAAGTTTCGCAAATGCGAAACTACCTTATTTAGAGGCCGTCAGGCCGTTGGAAAAGTCCCTTCCCCGGGGAAGGGATTCAGGGATGGGGACAAAAAAATAAGAAAGTGCGGTGGGGAAAAGTTTCGCAAGTTCTCACTTCACTTTGATTATCAACGATATAAGTCATTCTTAAAAAATAACTTGGTAATCTTTATGAGTCTTGTTTCGTCTTTTGAATTTGTCATTCAGTCACGTATCCCGCTACGCTCCTTCATTTCGCATTCAAAATACATAAACAATCTTTCATAAATCTTTACCAACTTATTTTTTCATCATTCCTAAATACTTGCGAAACTTGAGTATATTATATGTTGAAATATCCAAAAATTGTCTATCTTTGCGATGGGGTAAGTCTTATACGACCAGCTCCCTCTGAACTCCCCCAGGGCCGGAAGGCAGCAAGGGTAGGAGGTTGTAGCGGTGCGATATAATCAGCTTACCCTTTTTCTTTTCAGTCAATGAAAATAGCGGTAGGCCTATCCGGTGGAGTCGATTCAAGTGTAGCCGCTCTGCTGCTGAAGCGGCAGGGATATGATATCGTCGGCCTGTTCATGCAGAACTGGCACGATACCGAAGGCACCCTCCACGGAGACTGCGAGTGGGAGGAGGACAGGTTCGTCGCCGAGATGGTGGCCCGGAAGCTTGAGATTCCCTTTTATTTCGTCGACCTGAGCAAGGTTTACCGCCGCAAGGTGGTCGACTATATGTTCGACGAATACGAGAAAGGCAGAACGCCGAACCCTGATGTGCTCTGCAACAGGGAGATAAAGTTCGATGCGTTTTTGAAGTGCGCCCTCGACCTTGGAGCCGACTGCGTCGCCACCGGACATTACTGCCGAAAGGACAGCTATGTGGATGCGGACGGACAGACGGTCCACCGCCTCATCGCAGGGGCCGACGGCAATAAGGACCAGAGTTATTTCCTCTGCCAGCTCAACCAGTATCAGTTGTCCAGGGCCATTTTCCCCATAGGCGACATAGTGAAGCCGGAAGTCAGGCGTCTTGCCAGGGAGGCGGACCTTCCCAGCGCCGACAAGAAAGACTCGCAGGGGATATGCTTCGTCGGCAAGGTGGACCTGCCGGTTTTCCTTCAGCAGAAATTGAAACCCAGGGAAGGGGAGGTGGTGGAGATCTTCCGCGACTTCTACGACGCCCTGCCACAATACGACACCGTCGAGGATCTTTCAAAGCCATATCCCTACAGCCGTGAATCCGGCAAGGTTGCAGGCAGGCATATCGGAGCGCAGTTCTACACAATGGGTCAGCGCCACGGCCTGAACATAGGCGGTCACAGGGAACCTCTTTTCGTGATAGCGAACGATATAGTCAACAACATAATCTATGTCGGCGAGGGGCAGGACCATCCCGGCCTGTACCGCCAGGCTCTCTTCATCCGGCGTGATGAGATCCATTGGATACGTCCCGGTGCCGGAATGGCTGTAGGTGAGCAGCGCCGCTACCTTGTCCGCATCCGTTATCGCCAGCCCCTGCAGAAGGCGACCCTCTTCAGGAAGGAGGATGGAATGTACATACTTTTCGATGAACCTCAGCGTGGCGTCACGCCCGGCCAGTTCGCAGCCTGGTATGCTGAAGACCTGGAGCTCATCGGCTCCGGGGTGATAGATGCATAGCCTATGAGGGTAAGTGCAAACGTCATACTTTGCTTCCTGCTGTCCGTCCTGGCGCTGGGTTCGGCGCAGTCCTGCGCCGACGGCCCCTCAGTCCCTCATTCGGGCTCGATGCGATATGCCCGTAATCTTTTCATAGACCGGCGTGACGGGTATTCCCTGGTGACGTTGCTGGATCCGTGGGATACGTCAACCGTCAGGAGGATTTATTGCCTGTTGCAGGAAAATGCCCGGGTGCCGCAGGATATCCCTCAATGCACGGTCATCAGGGTCCCGGTAAAGCGCGCCGCCATATATTCGTCCGTTCACGCCTCCATCGCCGCGCAGCTCGGAGCCGCTGACAGGATAGCCGCCGTATGCGAGCCTGAATACATCACCTCCGCTGAAGTGCTCAAAAGAATGGCAGACGGCCTCACCGTGTCGATAGGGCCGGCCGTATCTCCCGATATAGAGCGTATTATGGATGTGGATGCCGATGTCATCATCGCTCCTCCATTCGAGAATGCGGGCTTCGGAGCTTCGGAGAAACTGGGCATCCCAATAGTCGAAGCGGCGGAATATATGGAGAACGATCCGCTTGGATGCACCGAATGGATACGCTTCTACGGCATTCTTTTCGGCAGGGAGGCTCAGGCCGACTCGCTGTTCGGCGCAACCTGCTTTGCATACGACAGCCTCAAGGCTCTGATACCCCGGTCCGGCGAAAGGCCGTCGCTGCTTCTTGAACTCAAGTACGGCTCGGGATGGACAGTCCCCTCAGGCGGCAGCTATATAGGTAAGCTCAACCTTGACGCAGGCTTCGACTACGCCTTCTCCCATCTCGAAGGAACCAACAGCGTGCCTCTGACTTTCGAACAGGTCTATGACATCGCCTGCGATGCCGATGTGTGGACTTTCAAATATGCATCGGACCATCCGGTCACCTATGACGAACTGGAGTCGCAATATTCCCCCTATTCCAGGTTCAAGGCATTCCGGAGCAGGAATATCTTCGCCTGCAACACTCTGCTGACGACATACTACGACGATATTGACATTCATCCGGACTATATTCTGGCCGACCTGATATCGATCAGCCATCCGGACATCCTTCCAGGTTATGAAAGACGTTATTTCCAGCCCCTGCAGTGAACTTCCCACCGTAAGGAGGGAACGCACAGCCGTGATATGCATAACGGCGGCCGTGGCCCTTGTCGTCCTGTCTGCCCTGTCGCTGGCCTGGGGCTCCGTACGCATCCCCCTGCGTGATGTCATTTCCATCCTGGGCGGCAGTTTTACGGGCCGGCCCCAATGGGGTGAGATAGTGCTGCATTCCCGTATACCGCAGACCTTGACGGCTGTCCTGTCAGGCGCCTCGCTTGCCGTTTCCGGTCTTCTGCTGCAGACCCTTTTCAGAAATCCGCTTGCCGGGCCTTCGATTATGGGTGTCAGTGACGGTGCCAATCTCGGCGTGGCGCTGGCTATGATATGGCTTTCAGTGTCAGGATATTTCGCCACAATCCTTGCCGCACTTGCCGGAGCGGCGGCAGTCCTTTCTGTCATAATATTCTTCTCCCGCAAGGTCCGCAGCAATGTGATGCTGCTCATTATTGGAATAATGGTCGGATATCTGGCCTCCTCACTCATATCCATCTTGAATTTCTATGCCTCGGCGGACAAGGTGCGCCAGTTCGTGATGTGGGGGATGGGCGATTTCAGCGCGGTCTCGTCCGACAGGCTGCCCTGCTTCGCCGCCTTTTCCATACTTGGTCTTGCAGGGGCGCTTCTGCTTGCAAAACCCCTCAACGCCCTGCTTCTCGGTGATTCATACGCCGCAAACCTGGGCGTGAAGGTCAACCGGATGAGGCTGCTCGTTCTGCTTGTCACAGGGCTGCTTACCGCAGTGGTCACGGCCTTCTGCGGGCCGATATCATTCATAGGCCTGGCCGTGCCGCATATGGCGCGCCTTTCCCTCGGGACGAGCGACCACCGCAGGCTGCTTCCTGCAACCCTTCTTATCGGAAGCTGCACAGCGCTGGTCTGCAATATGCTTACAGTTCTGCCCGTGAGGGGCAATGTCCTGCCTCTGAACGCCGTGACGCCGCTCATCGGAGCTCCGGTCATCATATATGTGATAGTCAACCGCCGTAACATCAATTATTTCAATTGAAATGGAAGATTATGCCATCAGGACATACGGCCTTGTGACAGGATACGGCAGGAGGCGCAGTGAAGTGACCGTTAACGGGCCTCTTGACCTTTGCCTTGGCAGCGGAAAGGTCACCGGCCTTATGGGACGCAACGGGGCCGGAAAGTCAACCCTGATCCGCACTTTGTGCGGGTTGCAGAACGCTCTTAAGGGCAGCGTCGAAGTGCTTGGCAGGCCCCTGCAGTCCTATGGAAGTCAGGAACTTGCCACCACCATCGGAACCGTGCTGACCGAAAGGGCCCAGGGCGTCGGGGCATTCACCGTCAGGGAACTGGTATCGATGGGGCGCTATCCCCATACGGGTTTCTTCGGAAGACTTTCTGCGGAGGATGAATCCATTGTGGATGAGGCGATGTCCGTTGTCGGCATTTCTGAAAAGAGGAATTCCAATCTTTCCGACATAAGTGACGGGGAATGCCAGAAGGCCTATATCGCCAAGGCACTTGCACAGCAGTGCCCTGTCATTATCCTTGACGAACCTACGGCCTTCCTCGACGTTACAAGCCGTATGGACGTGATGCTGGCTCTGAGAAATCTTGCTGTCAGCCAGGGTAAGGCAGTTCTCCTTTCAACTCACGACCTTGAAACTGCCATACAGATGTCCGATGAACTCTGGCTCCTGGGCCGGGGGGACAATATGGTTTGCGGAACTCCTGACGAACTCTGCGACAACGGTTCTCTCGGACGTTTCTTCAACAGCGGCGATATGACTTTCGACCCTGTCCGGCGCAGTCTTGTGCCAGTGGTCAGAGTTTGACGCTCCGGGCTGCGCTCCAACCGGCAAGGCTGCCCGTGGAGAAGGCTATCTGCAGGTTATATCCTCCCGTATCTCCATCCAGATCAAGGACTTCCCCGGCGAAATACAGATCCTCCACGAGCCGTGACTGCATCGATTTCGCTATCAATTCATCGCTCGACACTCCACCGGCTGTCACCACGGCCCTTTTGTATCCGACATACGACGGAATGCGGAACTTCCATCCCTTCAACTTGTCAGGCAGGTTTTCAATCGAGAGAGGCGCATTCATTTCATAGAATGGTGAAACCAGCTTTTCGGGCATAAGACGTCTGAGAAGCTGCTCCATCTGGCGCCTGTCATTCCTTGCGGGATTGAAATCGAAAGTGGAGATTTCCCTTATCAGCCTGTCGTGGAGTTTCTGCCGTGTCAGGCCGGGCTTGAGGTCTATTTCAACTTCAACCCTGCCGCCGTCGTCAATGGCCTTGACGGCCTTGCGGCTTATCCGGTTGGCAAGGGAGCCTTCAATGCCAAGATCGGTGAAATCAAGGTCGCCTTCGAGATAATCCACAGCTTTGCGGTCAATGATCAGGCTGACTGCCACATTCTTCAGCGAAATATCCCACAGATCATCGCGGTAGCCTTCCGGGCACAATCCGGTCAGCGACGGAAAACGGCGGGTGATGCAGTGGCCGGCTTCCTCGGCGAAGCGGTATCCGTCGCCTGTCGACCCGGTGTCGGGGTAGGAGAGACCTCCCGTGGCGACAATCACCCTTTTGCATTTGAACACCTCCACCAGGCGGGAGGCTCCGCAGGCCGCGGATATCCTGACAACTCCGCTCTGCTCGAACCTGATGACCCTTACTTCGGATGACGTGAAAATGGCCACTCCGGCTTCTTTCGCAGCTTCCAGCAGGCCCTTGAGTATGGTGGAGGATTTCTGGCTTTCAGGGAACACGCGGTCACCTCTTTCCACCACAAGCCTTATCCCACGGGCTTCGAAGAATTCCATCAGGTCGGCGTTGGAGAAGTGGCGGAATGCGAATCTGAAGAAATGCGCGGAAGGGTGGATGTGTGTGCTGAACTCCTGCCATTGCTTGGCATTGGTGACGTTGCACCTGCCTTTCCCGGTGATGAGCAGCTTTTTCCCCGGCTTTTCGCTCTTCTCAAGAATGGCGACGCTGCAACCTTCCCGCGCGGCCCTGATGGCGGCCATCAGTCCTGCCGGACCGGCGCCGACAACTATTATGTCGAAAGAAGTCTTTGAAGCCATTTGTTTGTGTATCTATGAAATTTTACTTACTTTTGCGGCCAGTTGCCACTTTAGCTCAGTCGGTAGAGCAGCTCATTCGTAATGAGCAGGTCGTGGGTTCGAGTCCCATTAGTGGCTCCTTCGGGCGGGTTCTTCTCAGGACCCGCCTTTTTCATCTGACAACGAAGTCAAATGCGGTCGAACTTCCGCATATACCCTTGATGACGCTGCCTGCGCACGCCGTCAGGGGACTTCCCCCGTTGTCCAGTTCAAGGCACAGGAAATCGCCTGTCCTGCAGGAACTTCTCTTCGACACTTCCACTATCCCGGCTATGGCCATATCAGGCCGGAATGAATATGACCTCCTGTCCCCGTCAACGTCCACCTCTATGCCTATCCCACTGTCCGTGCAGACTGTCTTGTCCAAGAACTCGAGAGGAATGACGGATGTGTGGTCACAGCCCGTCGCCCTTACCCAGGAGAGTATGCTTCCGTCAAGGCCGCCTTCAGGGATGCACTCCAGGAGCACACCGAGGCAGAACCGGTCCCAGTAGCGGTCTGCGAAACGCTCCTGCACTGCCTTCCCTGCGTGGGACATCCTGATCGCTATGACAGGTTTCACCACAAGAAAAGACGTCCCTTCCGGGATGAAGTAATCCTTGCGGGTGTCGCGCAGCAGAGTGTTGTCCGGCCGGAAATGATATTCAGTCCTGCCCTCAATGCTTCTGACTACAGCTATGTTCATTTTCCGAACGATTCGAGGCGTATCTTGGTGAGAACCTGCTTGGTGTCTCTTGTGAAATCACCCTTGATCATCCAGTCGTAATAACTGGGCTCGGATTTGAGTACGTCCACGACGCGTTTGCCGCGATGCTTTCCGAAATTGAAGACTGGTTCGTCCTTGTCGTTGTAGATGATCCTTCCGGCATAGTCGGCAAGGCGGTTGCGGGTGGAGAAGTCGGCAAGGAATGCCACGTCGTTCTTCAAGTCGTCGGGATATCTGTCAAGCTGCGCCATAAGGATTTCATAGGTCGCCATAGTGTCCGCCTCTGCGGAGTGAGCGTTCTCGAGATCCTTGCGGCAGTAGAACTTGTAAGCGGCGCTGAGTGTCCGCTGTTCCATCTTGTGGAAGATGTTCTGGACATCCACGAGCTTGCGGGCTCGGAAATCGAAATCCACGCCGGCTCTGAGGAATTCCTCGTTGAGAAGGGGTATGTCGAACTTGAGGGAGTTGTATCCGGCGATATCGCTGTCGCTCATCCACTGGGCAAGACTCCTTGCAACCTGACGGAAAGTGGGGCAGTCCCTGACGTCCTCGTCACTGATGCCGTGAATCGCGCGGGACTCGTCCGGGATGTGCATAGTGTGGAACTCGCCCGCCTGGTCATACTCGCCGGGCTTTATGCGCCTGGTCCTGATGTCGGTACCTCCGTCAGGAAGGACTTTCACTATACTTATTTCGACGATGTGGTCCGTAGCCACATCAAGCCCGGTGCTCTCTATGTCGAAGAAGAGCAGCGGGCGTTTGAGTGAGAGCTGCATTGGCGTGGTCTTATGAATTTATCATAATCGGCATCAGGAGAGCGCAGATTTCGTCCTTGTGGTCCTCACCTTCAGCCGGGACAATCAGAATTGCGCGGCAGGGGTCTGCCAGCTTGATGCAAATCTGTTCGTAAGGCACGTTGTTGAGGATTTCGGCGAGGAATGTGGACTTGAAGCCGATTTCCATCTCATCTCCGTTGTACTGGCAGCTGAGCTGTTCGTGCGCAGCGATCGAGAAGCTCATATCCTGCGCAGAGATGGCAAGTCTGTTGAAGGAGAGTTTCAACTTTATGTGGTTTGTAGCCTGGTTCGAACATACGGCCACGCGCCTTACGGCGTTGAGCAGTTCGATGCGGTCGATCACGAGGAGATTCTCGTTGTTCTTGGGTATCACCGACCTGTATGCGGGGAACTTGCCCTCGATAAGGCGGCATACAAGAACGGTGTCGTTGAACTTGAAATATGCGTTCCTGTTGTCGAACCTTACTGCAATGTCACCGTCCACCTTGGACAGGAGGCCCTTGAGCACGTTGGCCGGCTTCTTGTGCAGTATGAAGGAGGCCGGTACGGGGCTGATCACGTCACTGGTGTTGAAGCATACGAGCTTGTGCGCGTCGGATGCCACGAAAGTGGTCCCTGAGGGGGTCATGTCGAAGAAGATGCCGTTCATCACGGGCCTTATCTCCTCTTCCGCGGTGGCGTATATGGTGTTGTTTATGCTGTCCAGAAGAGTGTCGGCGGGAATGCTGACTTCGCAGCTGGCCTCATCGAGTACGGGTATTTCGGGATAGTCGATGGCGGGGAAGAAGGGGAGCTGTGACTCGCCGCTTGCCCAGCTTATTTCAAGGATGCTTTCACCGGGCTTGGTGGAGAAGCATATCGGCTGGTCGGGGAATTCCTTGAGGGAGTCCGTCAGAAGCTTGGCGGGTACGGCGATTTCGCCTTCCTCCTCACTGTTCTCTATGCGAAGGGAAGTCTTCAGTGTGGTTTCGGAATCCGATGCTGTCACCTCGAGCGTGTCTCCGTGGAGAACAAAGAGGAAGTTCTCAAGAATGGGAAGTGAACTCTTTGTGGCTACAACCCTTGAAACGGAAAGAAGCACGCGAAGCAGATCGGAACTTGATACGGTAAATTTCATATGTGTCTGTTTTTAATCATTGCAATAACACGCCATTTCAGCAGAGCATCCATAGCAATTCACAAACTCAGGTTTCGCAAGTACTTGGAATCAAAGTGAAGTAAAGACTTGCGAAAGTTGAACTCACAAATATAACTAAATGGCACATAATTTGAAAATTTTTGGTCATTAATCGGTTTAAAATTGACGAGCTATGAACAAAACTGTTACAACGGTCATTCTCTGTGCAGCCATATCGGCTGCTGTCGGCGGATTGTCAGCGTGCGTGGTAAGCAGGCATATGCCGGTGGCCTCCGAAGTGCAGCAGGCCTCCCTGCCCGGTCAGGGAAGGGGAGATACTGCCAAAGTGTCACGCCCGGTATACGGTATGCCGGCGGATTTCAGCGATGCCGCAGAGTCATGCGTCCGCGGTGTGGTGTATGTGAAGGTGGTGCAGAGGGCGCGCAACCAGCCGTCATCGGTGCTCGACCTGCTCTTCGGATTTCCCGGGACGTCTCCTGAACAGGTAGGAACAGGCTCGGGAGTGATAATATCCGAGAACGGCTATATCGTCACCAACAACCACGTCGTCGAGGGCGCCGACGTGATAGAAGTGACCACATACGACAATCAGGTATATACGGCGACACTTGTGGGAACGGACCCCGCAACCGACATCGCGCTGCTGAAGATCAATGCATCGAATCTGCCCGTCATCCCTTTCGGTGACAGCGACAGCCTGCGCCTCGGCGCGTGGGTGCTTGCCATAGGAAGTCCGTATGACCTCCGTTCCACCATTACTGCGGGCATCGTGAGCGCGAAGGGACGCTCCCTTCCCAACTATGACGGCAAATACAGGATCGAGTCGTTCATCCAGACGGATGCCGCAGTAAATCCCGGCAACAGCGGCGGAGCCCTTGTGAACACCGACGGAGAGCTTGTGGGCATCAACACATCCATAATCTCCCTTACCGGATCATACTCCGGATACTCCTTCGCCGTGCCTGTAAACATAGCCCGCAAGATTGTGGAGGACTTCATCAATTTCGGGCAGGTGCGCCGCGCGATGCTCGGCATATCGATGACAGCTGTCACCGAGGCTATGCGCGTGCATTATGGACTGGACTCCAACGCCGGAGTGATGGTTATGGAGGTTCAGCCGTCAAGCGCAGCCGACAAGGCGGGCATTGTGGCCGGGGACGTGATAGTGGAGTTGGATATGAAACCCGTTTCGGGAGCATCGACGGTGCAGGAGATGGTGGGTACCCACAGTCCCGGGGACGAGATGCTTGTGACCGTGCTCAGAGATGGCGTAAGAAAGGAAATAATCGTGCGTCTTTAATGATTACTAAATTTCTTTTTCTATTTGGAAAAATAAATTGTAATTTCGCGCGAATTTTACGCTATGAGACAACTCAAGATTACAAAATCAATTACCAACCGCGAGAGCGCGTCACTTGATAAATACCTTCAAGAAATTGGTAAAGAAGAACTTATCACAGTTGAGGAAGAGGTAGAGCTTGCCCAGAAGATACGACAGGGGGATCAGGCCGCACTTGAAAAACTGACCAAGGCCAATCTCCGTTTCGTCGTTTCCGTTGCGAAGCAGTACCAGAATCAGGGCCTCAGCCTGCCCGACCTTATAAACGAAGGCAATCTGGGACTTATCAAGGCTGCTGAGAAGTTCGATGAGACCAGAGGCTTCAAGTTCATCTCCTATGCGGTGTGGTGGATCAGACAGTCTATCCTCCAGGCTCTTGCCGAGCAGTCCAGGATCGTACGTCTGCCTCTGAATCAGGTTGGCTCCCTTAACAAGATCAACAAGGCCCTCTCCAAGTTCGAGCAGGAGAACGAACGTATGCCTTCCGCAGACGAACTGGCCGAAATGCTCGAGATTCCGCGGGAGAAGATTGCGGACACCCTCAGGGTATCCGGCCGCCACGTCTCAGTGGACGCCCCTTTCGTCGACGGCGAGGACAACAGCCTTCTTGACGTTCTTGTGAACAATGATTCCCCCAATGCCGACAAGGGCCTTCTCAACGAGTCCCTCAACAAGGAAATCGAGCGTGCCCTGTCAACCCTGACCGAGCGCGAGCGTGACATAGTCAAGTATTTCTTCGGCATCGGATGCCAGGAAATGACTCTCGAAGAGATAGGCGAACATTTCGGCCTGACAAGGGAAAGAGTGCGCCAGATCAAGGAGAAGGCCATCCGCAGGCTCCGTCACAGCGCCCGCAGCAAACTTCTGAAGAGTTATCTCGGATAGCGTTTACGCATCACCTAATCACCAAGACACAATGACAACAGAACTGTTCCTGGCCGGAAAGCTTTCAGAGACGGTCGCTTCGCTGTATGCAGCGGCTCCCGACGCCTCTCAGATACAGATACAACCCACGAGAAAGGATTTCGAAGGGGATCTCACCGCAGTGATGTTCCCGCTTCTCAAGATAAGCCGCAAGAGTCCTGAGGCAACCGCCACGGAAGTGGGGGAGGCCCTCAAGGCCGGCTGTCCTGAAATAGCTTCATTCAACGTCATCAAGGGCTTCCTGAACATAAGCTTTTCACCCGCATACTGGAGCGGCGTGCTGAATTCCATATGCGACACGCCCCACTATGGGCAGTGGGCTCCTTCGGGCCGTCGTGTGATGGTCGAATTCTCATCACCCAACACCAACAAGCCCCTTCATCTGGGGCACGTGAGGAACAACCTTCTGGGCTGGTCCGTTTCACGTCTGCTTGCGGCCTGCGGCGACGAGGTGATCAAGGTCAATCTTGTCAACGACCGCGGTATCCATATATGCAAGTCGATGCTGGCCTGGCTCAAGGCGGGCAACGGTGAGACTCCCGAGACTTCCGGCAAGAAGGGCGACCATCTTGTAGGCGACTGCTACGTGGCCTACAACAATCTCTTCAACGCCGAGGTCGAGAAGATTATGGCTGAGCGGGGCGTTGACCGCGAAGAGGCTGAAAAGCTCTCTGAACTGCAGAAGGAGGCAAGGGAGATGCTTTTCAAGTGGGAGCAGGGAGACCCCGGGGTGAGGGCGCTCTGGGAGAAGATGAACGGCTGGGTATATGACGGTTTCGCCAAGACCTATTCCGACCTCGGAATATCCTTCGACCGCACCTACTATGAATCCCAGACCTATCTGTTCGGAAAGGATCTTGTCCGGAAGGGCCTCGATACGGGGGTCTTCGAACGCCGGGAGGACGGTTCCGTGTGGTGCAACCTCGAGGCTGACGGCCTTGACAGGAAACTCCTTCTGAGGGGTGACGGCACGTCGGTCTATATGACGCAGGATCTGGGTACGGCCAGCCGCCGTTACGACGAATACCATTTCGACGAACACATATATGTGGTGGGCAACGAGCAGAACTACCACTTCCAGGTTCTGAAGCTCATCCTCAAGAAACTCGGTTTCGACTGGTCGGACAGCATATACCACCTTTCCTATGGTATGGTCGAACTTCCCAACGGCAAGATGAAGTCCCGCGAGGGAACCGTAGTGGACGCCGACGACCTTATGCAGCAGATGTATCAGACTGCAAAGGACACCTCCCTCGAACTCGGCAAACTGGAGGGAATGGATTCTCAGGAGCAGGAACGCCTTTTCCGTATGCTCGGCCTCGGTGCGCTGAAATACTTCATCATAAAGGTGGACCCCCGGAAGACAATGCTCTTCGACCCCGCCGAATCCATCGACTTCAACGGCAATACGGGCCCCTTCATCCAATACACCCACGCCCGGATCCGTTCCATCCTCAGGAAGGCCGAAGCGTCCGGATTCAAACCCGGAAAAGCCTGTGGCCGCCTGACTGACAAGGAAATAGAACTGATAAAACTTCTCGCCTCATACCCCTCAAGAATCAAGGAGGGAGGCCAGCAGCATTCTCCTGCCGTGATTGCAAATTTCGCGTACGACCTTGCCAAGGAGTTCAACCAGTACTATCACGCCACTCAGATACTCAGGGAGGAGGATACGGAGCTGCTCTCACAGAGACTTATGCTTATTGAGGTGACAGCCAGGGTGCTTGTATCCGCAATGGACATACTCGGAATAGAACTTCCTGAAAGGATGTAAGAAGCTGTTTAAGTTTAATTACTCTCATTCCTTATGCATCCTTTTTGCGTCTTTGCACTTTCAATTCGGTCACATACCAACCGGTATGCTCCCTCATTTCAAGCACAAATCCATCAAAAAATCTGCATAATAAATTTCGGCAATCAAATTTAAACAGCTTCTAATTTTTTTCTTGAAAGGAGTTTGTTTTTCAAGTATTTCAAATATATTTGCAGCCCGAAACAACTAGATATGGCAAGCACCGTACATTCAAAAAGAAGAGCTGTAGTCAGCTATGCTAATATGTCAGCCGAGCTTCAGGCTGCATTCAAGGAAAAGTATCCGAAGGGTTATTCCGATTATTGCGGAGATCTCTTCAAGGTGGAGAAACCTGACGGCAGCTGCTTCTATGCAGTGTCCGTCGAGATTCCGGATGCCTTGTATCTCGTGAAGATCGACGTGAAGATAGATGCCCTTGAGGACATCGAGAACGCGCTGGACGAAGAACTTTCAGGGAGCGAGGGTGAAGATGAGGAAAGAGATTTCCCCGATGACAATGTAGACCAGTACGAGGACCCCGGAGATTCCAACGACTGACCAAGCCCATATCCCGAAGCGGTCCACAGGACCGCATTTTTTTATTTATGAGAAGACTGTTCGACAAATTCACCCTTCGGCTCAAGGCCCTCCCGCCAAGGGCGATGCTCTCCTTGCTGTCCCTGCTGGTCGGCCTGCTCTGCGGACTGGCCGCGGTTCTGCTGAAGACCCTTGTCGCCTCCCTGCAGCACCTTCTCACCTCATCCCCGCTTGTAAGCGGACACCCTCTTCTTATGCTTGCCCTGCCGGGCACCGGTATGCTCATAGCCTGGCTGACAGTAAGGTTCGTCGTCAGGGATGACATAGGCCACGGAGTGACCAAGGTCCTGTATGCCGTCAGCAGGAAGGAGTCCCGAATAAAGGGCCATAACACCTGGTCCTCCATACTGACAAGCGCCGTTACAATAGGATTCGGCGGCTCTGTCGGGGCTGAGGCACCCATTGTCTACGCCGGCGCGGCGTTCGGTTCGAATGTGGCCAAGATCCTGGGGCTTTCATATCAGCAGATGACTCTGCTGCTGGGTTGTGGCGCGGCCGGAGCTGTGGCCGGGATATTCCAGGCTCCTCTTGCAGGAGTGCTCTTCACACTGGAGATCCTGCTTTTCAACATATCGATGTCATCGATACTGCCGCTTCTCATATCCACCGTCACGGCATCCGTCACATCGATGCTCATTCTGGGGAATGATATGACCTTCGCCGCCGATATAAGCCGCTTCGCGATGGCTAACATACCATACTACCTCATCCTCGGACTGTTCTGCGGACTGATGTCACTCTACTTCATCCGCACTACACTGCTGCTCGAGGACACTGCGGCCAGGCTGAAGCGGCCTCTGGTACGCTGGGGTATCACCGCGGCGGTCCTGGGCCTTCTGATATACCTTTTCCCTCCGCTCTTCGGCGAAGGTTACGGAAGCGTCAACTCGCTTCTCAACAACAACATTGCGGCCGCGGCGGGCAATGTTTCCTTCGGCGGACTTGTCAGCGGACGCTGGTCACTGGTGATATTCTTCGCGCTTGTAATGTTTCTCAAGGTGTTCTCGATGTCGCTGACCAACGCCGGCGGCGGTGTCGGCGGAACATTCGGCCCGACGCTTTTCGTAGGCGCAATGGCAGGGTTCATAGTGGCCAGGGTAATCAATCTGACCGCAATCGGGACCGTTCCCGAAGCCAATTTCGTACTGGCCGGGATGGGCGGCCTGATGGCCGGCGTGATGCAGGCGCCCTTGACCGCCATCTTCCTGATTGCCGAGATTACAGGCGGTTATGACCTTCTTATACCGCTGATCATAACATCCACCATTTCATACGCCACAATACGCCCGTTCGAGCAATACTCCATCTACACGAAAAGAATCGCCAAGAAAGGCGACCTTCTCACCCACGACAATGACAAGGCCGTGCTGATGCTGCTCAGGACTTCCGATCTGCTGGAGACCGGCTTCGAGAAGGTGGACGTCAATGGCTGCCTTGCCGATGTGGTGGATGCAGTGAAACGCTCCGACAGAAGCCTTTTC
Source organism: Bacteroidales bacterium (assembly GCA_045600965.1). Taxonomy (GTDB): domain Bacteria; phylum Bacteroidota; class Bacteroidia; order Bacteroidales; family UBA932; genus RGIG6374. The sequence goes on from JAZRYW010000056.1 coordinate 30,646, forward strand.
CCTGTCGTGGACGCTTCCGGCCATTTTCAGGCCGTAATATTCCTGAATGACATACGTTCGGTGATGTTTGACCGTGACAGGTACCGGTCGATCAGGGTGACCAGCCTTATGAAAGGCGCTCCGGCCCTGGTCTACATAGATGAGAATATGGAAAGCGTGATGCGCAAGTTCGAGGCTACGGATGCCTGGAACCTGCCCGTGATAGACCGTAATGGCATATATTTTGGTTTCGTGTCGCGTTCAAGGATCTTCTCATCATACAGGTCCCAGCTCAAGGAGGTATCGCATGACTGACATATACATAGGCTACATAAGCCGTCTTATGGACATCGCTCCCTGGCAGGTGGAGCACACCGTGTCCCTTCTCGGGGAAGGGGCGACAATCCCTTTCATCAGCCGTTACAGGAAAGAATCCACAGGACGTCTGGACGAGATGCAGGTTGCTGAAATCAAACACTGGAACGAACGTTTCAACGAACTTGACAAGCGCAAGGCCCTGGTGCTGGAAACCATATCCTCGCAGGGCGCCCTGACTGAGGAACTGCGCTCGCGCATAGTTTCCCTGCTTGATCCTGACGAACTCGAGGACCTTTACCTCCCGTTCAGGCCGAAACGCCGCACGAGGGCGTCTGTCGCGAAGGAAAGTGGACTCGAGCCGCTGGCCGATCTCATATTCTCCCTGAAGGCGGATGACCCCTGCAGGGCCGCCGAAAAGTATCTTTCGGACGAGGTGCCTTCCGTAGAGGATGCCCTTGCCGGCGCCCGGGACATCATAGCTGAAAGGGTGAGCGAAATGCAGCCCGTCAGAGCCGATCTGAGGAACCGCTTCTCCAGATACGGCACCCTGGTGACCAAAGTGTCGCGCGGAAAGTCGGATGATGAGAAGGCCGGCAAATACAGAAATTACTTCGACTATTCCGAACGGCTTGACAGGATAGCATCATACCGCCTTCTCGCTGCTCTGCGCGCCGCATCCGAGGGAATTGTGACCGTCCGAATAGACGATGATGAGCAATATTCGATCCGTGCCATAGAGAAAAGGGTGTTTTCCGGCAGACCTTCGACAGGCCCTGCCGCAGCCCAGGTAAGTGAGGCCTGCAGGGATTCGCTTCGCAGGCTCCTTCATCCTTCAATCGAGAATGAAGTGCTCGCTTCTGCAAAGCGCAAGGCGGACATCGAATCCGTAAAGGTGTTCGGCGAGAACCTTCGGCAGCTGCTGCTCCAGCCTCCGGTCGGACAGAAGCGCACTCTGGCCATCGATCCGGGGTTCCGTACGGGCTGCAAGGTGGTGTGCCTCGACGCTCAGGGCAAACTGCTCCACAATGAGACAATTTATCCTCATCCTCCTGTCAACCAGCGCATCAACGCGATGAAAAGCATCTCCTCGATGGTTGAGGCATACAGGATAGAGGTCATCGCCATAGGCAACGGGACCGCAGGCCGCGAAACCGAGGCTTTCATCCGGAAGATAGCCCTTCCCGAAGGTGTGAAGGTATTTTCCGTCAGCGAGGACGGAGCGTCAATCTATTCGGCGTCCGGCGTTGCAAGGGAGGAGTTCCCCGAATATGATGTCACCGTCCGTGGTGCCGTGTCGATAGGCCGAAGGCTTATGGACCCCTTGTCCGAACTTGTCAAGATAGACCCCAAGTCATTGGGAGTGGGCCAGTATCAGCACGATGTGGACCAGAACCTCCTGAAGGACACACTCGACGACACGGTAGTCAGCTGCGTGAACAGCGTAGGCGTAAATCTCAATACGGCAAGCTGTTATCTGTTGAGCTACGTATCCGGCATAGGCCCTGCGCTTGCCCGTAACATAGTTGACTATCGCAATGAGAACGGCCCTTTCCGTTCACGCCGGGAACTGATGTCCGTCAGCAGGCTGGGGGCCAAGGCCTTCGAGCAATGCGCGGGTTTCCTCAGGATACCATCGGCTGAGAATCCCCTCGACAATTCGGCTGTCCATCCGGAACGATACGGCCTTGTGGAAAGGATGGCCCGTGACTGCGGAGTGCCGGTGACCGCCATTATCGGCGATAGCCCTGTCAGGGACAGCATCCATCCGGAGAAATATGTAGGCGGAGACGTCGGCCTGCCCACACTTGAAGACATACTTCAGGAACTTGCAAAACCGGGACGCGATCCGCGCGCAACGGTCAAGGTTCTCGAATTCGACGATTCCATAATGACCATCGAAGATGTGAGGGAGGGTATGGTGCTTCCCGGAATCGTCACGAACATAACAGCCTTCGGCGCTTTTGTCGATCTGGGCATCAAACAGAACGGCCTCGTCCACATTTCGCAGATGGGGGATCGCAGGGTGTCTGACCCTTCGGAAGTCCTCAAGGTCCACCAGCACGTGAAGGTGCGCGTGCTTTCCGTCGATCTGCAGAGGGGCAGGATATCACTTTCGCTGCGTGGCGTGTAATTCATCCTTTATGCTATGAAACGATTTGTACTTTTTTGTCTGCTGCTCTTCCCTGTCGCGGCATCCGCGCAGACACATACCATATCGGGTTACATCACAGACGCATCGTCGGGCGAGCCTATGATAGGCGCCGCAGCGGTGGATGCGCTAAGCGCCCTTGGAGCGGTTACCAACAATTTCGGCTTCTATTCCCTTACCCTTGCCCGGGGCGGGGTGGAACTTGAATGTTCCTGCCTCGGCTATGAAACCGGAGTGCGGAAACTCCTCCTTGTCAGGGACACTGTGATCAACGTCGCATTGAATCCTTCCACCGAGTTTCTCAGCGCGGCCGTCGTCACTGACGTACGCAACGAAAACGGTGTGCGCGGTTCACAGATGAGCGCCATCGAGGTTCCTGTGAACAACATACGCAACATTCCCGCTCTTGCCGGCGAGGTGGACGTCATCAAGGCTCTGCAGCTCCTTCCAGGCGTGCAGTCCGGAACCGAGGGCTCCGCGGGACTGTATGTGCGCGGCGGCGGACCTGACGAGAACCTCCTGCTTCTTGACGGTGTCCCGCTCTACAATGTCAACCATCTTTTCGGATTCTTCTCCGTGTTCAATGCGGACGCCATCAAGAACGTCACACTTTACAAGGGCAGTTTCCCTGCCCGTTTCGGTGACCGTCTGTCCAGCATCGTGGATGTCAGGATGAAGGACGGCAACGACAGGGAGATACACGGTTCGGCCAGCATCGGCCTCCTTTCCGCGAAGTTCAACCTGGAGGGTCCGATTGTCAAGGGGAGGACCACCTTCAACATATCTGCCAGAAGGACATATTTCGATGTCCTCTCAATGCCCCTTCAGGCCGTTCTCAACAAGCGTGAATTGGAGGATTCGGGCTCGTCCCTCTACGGAGGATACAATTTCTATGACCTCAATGCAAAGCTCACCCACAAATTCTCCGACAGGGACAAACTGAGCCTGAGCTTCTATATGGGCGATGACGTCACCTATGTGGATATGATGGACGAATACTCCCTGTCCTGGACCGAGCAGGGTATGGCCGGAAATCCCGTAAGACTGCAATCGGAAGAATCCTCCACAACCAATCTCGACTGGAAGTGGGGCAACCTTGTCACTGCACTGCGATGGAATCACGTCTTCTCACCCAGGCTGTTTATGAACGCCGTGGTCCACTACACCCGCTATCGTCACGGTCTGTCCGTCTTTATGGACGAGAAGGACAGGATACTTGCGGAACCTTCCGGGCAGACCGTTTCCGACGAGGCCGTCTCCGCCCGGCTCGACTATGATTCGGGCATCGACGACATCGCTGGCGGAGTGCACTTCGAATTCAGCCCGAATACACGTCACGAGGTCAGGTTCGGGCTGGAAGCTACCGGCCACAGGTTCAACCCTTCCGTATCCGGAATAAGGATAGAGCAGTCCTATCTCGAAGAGAAGGCGGTGAGCGACACCACTTTCGGCGACGTTCCCATAAGGAGTTTTGACGGCTCTCTGTATGTAGAGGATAATTTTACTATAACAGACTGGTTGAAAGTCAATTACGGTGTCAGATACTCGATATGCTCGGTCGATGGGCACAACTACCATTCCATCGAACCGAGGATAAGCGCCAGATTCCTGGCCACGGATGACCTTTCCTTCAAGATGTCATATTCCGAAATGAGCCAGTATGTCCATCTTCTGAGCAATTCCTCCCTTGCGCTTCCTATGGACCTCTGGGTCCCCGTGACCGGAAGGATAGAGCCGATGCGCTCACGCCAGGCGGCCGCAGGCGTGTTCTATGACCTGGGGCAGTTCGAATTCTCCGTGGAGGGCTATTACAAGACTATGGACAACGTGCTGGAGTATGTCGACGGCGCCACCTTCCTGGGCAGCAGCGCAGGGTGGGAGAGCAAGGTGGCAATGGGCCGCGGATGGTCTTACGGTGTCGAACTCTTCGTCAGCAGGAAGTTCGGAAAGCTGACGGGATGGGCGGGCTACACCTGGTCACGTTCGTGGAGAAAGTTCGACAGGGAAGGCAACATCATCAATTTCGGGGAGAAATTCCCGGCAAAATACGACAGGATACACGACCTGAGTCTCACGGCATCGTACAGCATAACTCCCAGGATAGACATTTCCGCAACTTTCGTCTACGGCACGGGGACTTCCGGAAGCCTTGAAATGGAAAGGGTTATAGCTACATATCCCGATGATTTCGGCAAATATGGGGGTTACTGGCCGACAGGATATCTGTCCGGCAGGAACAACTACCGAATGCCGGACTATCACAGGGCGGATTTGGGCGTCAATTTTCATCGCAGTTTCAAGCACGGCAGCCGCATCATCAACGTGAGCGTCTACAATGCCTATAACCGCATCAATCCTTTCATCGTATACCAGGATACGGAATACAGGTGGGTAGATGGGGAACAGCCCTACATGTCATCGCGGCCGGTTTTGAAGAAGGTCTCCATATTTCCCATACTCCCTTCATTCTCTTACACTTATAATTTCTGAAAAAATGAGGCTCAAGAATATCATATCAGGGTTGACTGTCCTGCTGCTTCTGTCCTCCTGTGAAGCGGAAGTCACCTTCATCGGGAAGGAAACTCCATCGCATCTTGTGATGTACAGCCTCGCTTCCACAACCGAGCCGCTCCGTGCGGACCTTTCGCAGTCCCTGTTCTTCCTTACTCCCGAAACCGGTGCCGACGGGACAAGCGAACTGTTCTTCAGGGACCTGCTTTCCTGCCGCCGCACGGTGACCTGTTCGGTCAATGGAGAGCCTGCGGTTGAAATGACCGAGGAGTTTACGCCTGTGGCGGGCCCCGTTCCTCAGAGGGAAGTCGAGCCGGGTCTTCTTTCTGTGGGCAGGGACTGGGATGAGAGCTGCTTCCACTATGTATCCACATATGTCCCACGCGAGGGTGATCACATACGGCTTGATGCCAGAGTCGAAGGCTTCGGTGAGGTCTCGGCCGAGACGACAGTGCCCGTCAGTCCGCAGTTTGAAGTTCTTTCCGCTTCCGTGGCAGTGGATCCTGAATACTCGTCCGTGGAGATAAGGCTCACGCTGAGAATCAGGGGCGAGTCGCTTTCCGACAACTGCTATTATCTTATGCCTGTCCTTGTGGATTCCCTTGGAGATGCCTGGGATCTGTACTATATGTCAGGAGACATAATCTTCAGGCAGAATGACGTCATAGGCGCCGTGGAGGATGCCATCGTTGAGGAATCCACTGTAGACCCCCTCTTCCGCGGATCGATTCTCAGCGGAGGAGAGCATACTTTCTCCATAACCATCCCTGCCTGGGCCACCGGATTGTATGGCCACGTGGAACCCGGCATCCGCCTGTATATCCAGTTGTCGTCGCTTACCTATGACTATTTCAACTACCTGACGACGGTGGATGCCGGCGACCATGGCATAATTGCAAGGATGACCGAGCCTGTCCAGCTGTTCTGCAACATTTCGGGCGGAATAGGTTGCTTCTGCTCCAGCTCGACGAAAGTGCTTGAGGTTCCTTTGCCATTTCAGGATTAATTGCCTAACTTTGGTGAAAAATCAATACCTATGTCTGAGAGCAAAGTCGTAATCATTCCCACTTACAACGAAAAGGAGAACATCGAAAAGATCATACGCGCTGTCCGTGCGCTTGAGGATGATTTTCATATCCTGGTGATAGATGACGGCTCTCCGGACGGTACGGCCGCCATAGTCAAGGGCCTTCAGGCTGAATTTCCCGGCTCTCTTCATCTGGTTGAGAGAAGCGGCAAGCAGGGGCTCGGCACTGCGTACATCTCAGGCTTCAACTGGGCCATCGCGCATTCCTACGACTACATCATCGAGATGGATGCCGATTTCTCCCACAATCCCGCCGATCTTCCAAGGCTGTACCGCGCCTGCTGCGAGGACGGGGCCGACCTTGCCATCGGGTCGCGCTACTGCAACGGCATCAGTGTCATCAACTGGCCTATCGGGCGCGTGATAATGTCCTACTATGCTTCCGCCTATGTCCGCAGGGTGCTTGGTATGAAGGTTTACGACTGCACGGCCGGCTTCAAGTGCTACCGCCGGAAACTTCTCGAGACAATCGACTTCGACCGTATCAGGATGAGGGGTTACGGATTTCAGATAGAGATGAAATACAATGCCTACAAACTCGGTTTCAAGATAAAGGAAGTGCCTATCATCTTTGTCGACCGCACCGAAGGGACCTCCAAGATGAGCAGCAGCATTTTTGGCGAGGCATTCTGGGGCGTGATCAAATTGAGATTCCGGAAAATTGCAGCTCGGAATCATCAGTAGGCCTATTGATTTGTCAATCGGCAAGTTATGGCTTGATTTAACGTCCGTTTCCTGATAAAATCGGCTTCAGAATACACTGTGGCCGATATTTTTTTTGCAAAAAAAGCTGCAAAAACTTTAAAAAAGTTTGGAGAATAAAAAAATAGGAGTACCTTTGCAGTCCCGTTTCGGAAGGAACGGCAGTTCATTGACAGATTGGAAGACAAATTAGTACAAGCAAGTACCGAAAAACGTGAAACA
>JAZRYW010000057.1:0-2724 GCA_045600965.1 Bacteroidales bacterium
AACACCAAATAAAAAAGTCAAAGCGTACTACAAGCTCATCGGCGAGACCATCCCGGCCAGCCTGAAAATCAAAGACTTCCGCCGGAAGGTCATGCTCTCGTAAGTGTAGTGCTACTTTTGACATTATCTAAAGTATAATAAAATGAGAGCAAACGTATTTTCAACTCTTTTGCTGCTTATCGGAGCATTTCTCATAGTATCGTGCAACAACGGCACGCCGGTCAACCAGGTGACCAAGGTCGCCGACTATCTGTATGAATATACAGCTGAAGGCTACAGCACAGAGGCTCCTTCCGAACTTCTGTTTGACGATGGCCCTCTTCCGATATTCGGCTGCAGCGCAGTGAGAAACGGCAACTTTTACGGAAGAAATCTGGACTTCAACATTAACGAGATTTGTGAATTTGTAATTAGGACCAAGGCTACGGCAGAGCGCAAGCACGCTTCCATAGGTGTGGCCAACACCTGTTTCCTGAACATTACCAATGATATGGTAAAGGCCGGACTCAGCGAGGAACAGCTCAAGTACATTCCTTGGATGATGATGGATGGTATCAATGATGCCGGACTGGTTTGCAATATTAACGTCGTAAATACAGCAGACCTTGAGAAAAAGCACGACCACACCAATGAAGGAGCACCGCAGATTATGGTGATGCAACTTATCCGCGCGCTTCTTGACAACTGCGGAAATGTAGCAGAGGCAAAGGTGTTTATCAACGCTCACGACATCAGGCCTATTCCCACTACCTGGGACGGCCATATAATGATTGCGGATCCTAATGAGACCGTTATTGTGGAATTCACCGGCGAGGAAGGCAATGAGGTCAAATATGTGACTCCGGACGATACGTTCAAGCCAATTATGACGAACTTCTACAATCACTTGTATACCACACCGGGTCTCTTCCCTAAACACGTCTGCGGTATGGAAAGATATATGATTCTTAAAGATAACTATGCCACCGGCGGCACAATGGAAGGTATGTGGAATCTGCTGAAGATGGTCCGCTATACACAGTCATACGATGAAAACGTCAATCCTTTCTGGTGCTCGGAATACTATGACACCGCCAAGATTCCTACCTTTGACCAGCAACCTCAAAGTTATTGGACGAAAGACAAGGTACTGGCAGAGAAAGAACCCAGAAAAGAGGTCGATGCATACGCAGAGTACGCAAAGACAGGTAAGTACAATCCCGAGGGCGATTTGTGGTTCACAAGCCACAACAGCACCTACGATATAGCCAATAAGGCTCTGTGGGTGACAGTCCGCGAGAAGTACGAAAATCATTACGAATTCAAACTGTAAACAATGAAACGATTCGATATTCTGGTGGCAAGTCTCATCCTGGCCTTCGCCGCACTGTCCTGCTCCGAAAAGCAGAGTGACCCCGTGGCCGTGTGTGAAAACGGTAAGTTCGTTGGATATGTCGAGGACAACGGAGTGCTCACTTTCAAGGGCGTACCTTTTGCCAAAGCTCCCGTAGGAGAACTCAGATGGAAGGCTCCGCGGCCTGTGGAAGCTTCCGATGAAGTTTTCGAGGCCAAGACCAACGGTCTCCCCGGGCTCCAGTCATACGATGAGGGCGAAGTGGCGAGCCACGGAGAACTCAGTGAGGACTGCCTCTATCTGAATGTCTGGACGAAAAATCTCAAGATGCAGAAAAACCGTCCTGTTATGGTATGGTTCCACGGAGGTTCATACGGATGGGGCGGCACAATTGACCCGCTCTACGAAGGTAAATATCTCGTGAACGAATATCCCGACGTTGTACTTGTTTCAGTGGAATACCGTGTCAACGCTATGGGATTCATAGATTTCATTGATGTCCCGGGAGGCGAGGCATTCCCTGATGCTCCGTACCTCGGAATACTCGACCAGCAGCAGGCTCTTCGCTGGATTCAGAAGAATATCAGCGCATTCGGCGGCGATCCCGACAACGTGACCATCTTCGGAGAGTCGGCGGGCGGCGGTTCCGTCAGCGCTCACCTCATAGCAAAAGGTTCCGAGGGGCTTTTCCGCAGGGCCATCCCTATGTCGGGAGAGATATGCTTGGAGCATACGCCTGAAAACTATGAGAAGACCGGACAGGCCGCCAAACTGCTTGCCGCTACGGGCTGCAAGAATATGGACGGTCTGATGGCTCTTTCCGAGGCTGAACTTCTCAAGGCTCTTAACACGGAATCGGGAGGAATAAGTGCCGAGGGCGTGGGTGGTCACGTGGGCGACTTCAACAACTGGCCTATGCGCAGTGACGAAAGGAGCATAATCCCTTCCGACGGTTACAAGGCTATTCAGAAAGGAAAATCCAAGGATGTGGACGTAATGATAGGCATCGTGGCGGACGAAATTAGGTACTGGGCACATCTCCAGTACGATCCTGAGGCCCCTGCCGGCCCCCTTGCGTTTTACTACGACTGGGCGAAAGCGAAGGTCGATGGAATTAAGAAGATAGGAGGTCCGGAGACAGCCCGTCGCATAGACGAGTGTCTTGAGTGCATCGACCCTGATAGCGACGAGTGGGACGCAAAACATCCGGGAATATGGAAATACACCGAAATTCTGAACAACTACAATTTCCGACTCGGCAGCATCACCGTAGCCCAGAACCACTCCGAGGCCGGCGGCAAAGGAAAGACCTATATGTACGTATTCGGCAAGGGCTATGAAAAGGGCGCAATTCACGGAGAGGACTATATGAAGGCCGGCCACGCCTGCGA
>JAZRYW010000058.1:0-3750 GCA_045600965.1 Bacteroidales bacterium
CTACGCTCCTTCATTTCGCATTCAAAATCCATAAACAATCCTTCATAAATCTTTACCAACTTATTTTTTCATCATTCCTTATGAACAGCGGCAACAAAAAAAGAAAGGGGACTTTGAAGGCCGGAAGGAAGGCTGTCAGAAAGGCTTCCGGAAAAGTCAGGCCGGCACGCGCGGTGGAGGTCACCGGCAGGGTGGCAATGACCCGTGACGGCAGCGCCTTCATCATCGTTCCCGATATGGACGGAGACATCTTCATCCCTCAGCGCAAGATGCTCGGAGCTCTCAACGGTGACACCGTAAAAGTCGCTGTAACAAGACATAAGACCGAAACAAAGAGCGCCGAAGGCCAGATTACGGACATCATTGAACGCTCCCGGACACCCTACGTCGGCGTGCTTCAGGTCAGAGGCGGCCAGGCCTGGGTGATAATGGAGAGCAAGCTGATGCCCTACGACATCATCATCCCCCTGGGAGACGGCGGACGGCTCCCTGTCGTGAACGGCGTCGAGGCCCGCAACGGCTACAAGGTCGCCGCGGTGGTCACCGGCTGGCCCCGCAAATCCTACGAGCCGGTCGGCAGGATAGTGGACGTTCTCGGCAAACCGGGTGACAATGAGACGGAGATGCACGCCATTCTGGCACAGTTCGGCCTGCCATACCGTTTCGAGGAGGAGGTTCAAAAGGCCGCCGATGCCATTCCCACGAAAATCACCGGCAAGGATCTCGAGGGCCGCAGGGATTTCCGCGACGTACCCACCTTCACCATCGACCCCGCCGATGCGAAGGACTTCGACGACGCCATCTCGGCCCGCGCCCTGGAGAACGGCAACTGGGAGTTCGGTGTCCACATAGCCGACGTGACCCACTATGTCACGCCCGGCAGCGTGCTCGACAAGGAGGCCTACGCCCGCGCAACCTCGGTCTATCTGGTTGACCGTACGGTGCCTATGCTGCCCGAAGCCCTTTCGAACAACCTCTGCTCCCTTCGTCCCGACGAGGACAAGCTCACCTTCTCCGCAGTCTTCGAACTCGATTCGAAGGCCGGGGTGGTTTCGGAATGGTTCGGACGCACCGTCATCCGTTCCAACCGCAGGTTCGACTACGACGAGGCCCAGAGTATCATACTCACCGGCAGCGGCGATATGTCGGCCGAAATACTGAAATGCCACGAAATGGCCGCCATCCTGCGCCGCAGGCGTTTTGACGAGGGTGCCATATCGTTCGAACGCCCCGAGATGAAGATAATCTGCGACGACAGCGGCAAGCCGGTCGAAGTCAAGCAGAAGGTGACCGTCGAGGCGAACTGGATGATAGAGGAGTTCATGCTTCTGGCCAACCGCCGCGTGGCAGGGTTCTGCACCGGCAAGTGTCGCGTCAAGAACCCCACTTTCGTATATCGTATCCACGAGAATCCCAATCCCGACAAGATAAACGGTCTGAAGGGCATAGCCGGCAACTTCGGCTACCGCACCGCCCGGACCTCCGACGGCCGCGGCATCTCGAAGATGCTCAACGACCTTCTCGCCCAGGCCAAGGGCAAGCCCGAGAGCAGCCTTCTCCAGACGCTCGCCCTGCGCGCGATGGCCCGCGCCCGCTACTCCACCGACAACGTCGGCCACTACGGGCTGGCCTTCGACTTCTACACCCATTTCACTTCGCCCATCAGGCGTTACCCCGATATGATGGTCCACCGCCTGCTTGCCCTCTATCTCGACGGGGCGCCATCGCAGGACAAGGCCTTCTATGAGGAGCATTGCAAATGGTCGTCCGAAAGGGAGCAGGTGGCGACCGAGGCCGAACGCGCCAGCATACGCTACAAGATGGTGGAATATATGCAGGACAAGGTCGGAAGCATTTTCGAAGGCAGCATATCAGGAGTCACGGAATGGGGTATGTACGTCGAGCTGGACACCACCGGCATAGAGGGTATGGTGGCCCTGCGCGACATACAGTCGGACTATTATGTCTTCGACGAGGACAACTGCCGCCTCAAGGGGAAGTCCACCGGAAAGGTGTTCACCATAGGCGACAGGGTCACGGTGCGCGTGTCGCGGGCCGACCTCGAACAGAGACTGCTTGATTTTCAACTGATAGAACGGTAACAGATGCAACTCGCGCTCACATACGACGAACTCAACTCGATGATATTGAGCAGGACGGGCAAGAAGCTCACCCTCTCATACGTCGACCGCTACACCGTAAGGATAACTTACAGCATACCGATACTGATGACCGGCAAGGACGTTTCGGTCAACCTGACCGTAATCAGCCTCAACGGTCCCGACCTGCTTCTGGCGTACGATGCCGGAGCGATGGTCAACCCCCTTATAAAGAGCGTCCTGCCCGGCATAGTCAGCAAGGCTCCCTCAGGGCTGCTTACCGTGGGTGACAACAACAACGTGATGATACACCTCGACGCCGCGCCGCAGGGGGCGCAGATGCTCGGGTCAATCACGCTCAAGAGCATATATTTCGAGCCTGACCGCCCGGTTGTGGAATTCTCTCCAAGGATATTCTGATGCAGGAAAGCAGTTCAGACATAATAAGCGGCATAACTTCGTCCGAATACCGGCACGGCTTCGAGACACCCGTCGAGCAGGACTTCATACGCAAGGGACTCGACGAGGATACGGTGCGCACCATCTCGGCCCTAAAGAATGAGCCGCAGTGGCTCCTCGACTTCCGTCTCGATGCATTCAGGCGCTGGCAGAGGATGGCCCTGCCCACCTGGGCCCACCTCGACATACCTCCCATCGACTTCCAGGACATCATCTACTACGCCGCGCCGAAGAAGGCCTCCGACGGAAAGAAGGAAATCGACCCCGAACTGGAAAAAACCTTCGACAAGCTGGGCATACCCCTCGCCGAAAGGGAGGTGCTCGCGGGAGTTGCCGTGGATGCGGTGTTCGACTCGGTCAGCGTCAAGACCACCTACAGCCGGACACTTGCCGAAAAGGGCATAATATTCTGCTCCATCTCGGAGGCGGTGCGCGACTACCCCGAACTGGTCAGGAAACATCTCGCCTCGGTGGTTCCCGCAGGGGACAACTTCTACTCCGCCCTCAACAGCGCAGTGTTCAGCGACGGCTCCTTCTGCTACATACCCAAGGGTGTGCGCTGCCCTATGGAACTGTCAAGCTACTTCCGTATCAATGCAAGGGGTACAGGACAGTTCGAACGCACTCTTATCGTGGCCGACGAGGGATCGTACGTCAGCTATCTCGAGGGGTGCACCGCCCCTATGCGCGATGAGAACCAGCTTCACGCGGCGGTGGTGGAAATCATCGTGGAGAAGGACGCGGATGTCAAGTACTCCACCGTCCAGAACTGGTACCCGGGCGACGCTCAGGGTCGCGGCGGCATCCTGAACCTCGTGACCAAACGCGGCATCTGCAAGGGCAGCGGCTCGCATTTGAGCTGGACGCAGGTCGAGACTGGTTCCGCCATCACTTGGAAATATCCTTCAACCATCTTGAAAGGCGATTATTCACCATCGGAGTTCTATTCTGTCGCTGTAACGAACAATTACCAGCAGGCGGATACCGGAACGAAGATGGTCCACATAGGCCGTGGAACGAAGAGCCGGATCGTGTCCAAGGGCATAAGTGCCGGCCGCAGCCAGAACAGCTACCGCGGCCTCGTGCGCATGAACCGCGGCGCCGAGGGTGCGCGCAATTATTCTCAGTGCGACAGCCTGCACATAGGTTCGAGCTGCGGTGCGCATACATTCCCGCTGATACAGAGCCATTG
>JAZRYW010000059.1:0-13582 GCA_045600965.1 Bacteroidales bacterium
TATGGCAATCTCACGCTCGCTCTTCCATTATGTGTCCGAACTTTCGATGAGCACCAGCAGCATAGTTTCCTGTATCAACAGTTCGTTCTGCTCGGGCAACGAAAGCAATATGTTCATCACGATGTTCGTGGGACGTCTCGATCTGGACACCCGCGAACTGGTGTTCTGCAATGCCGGTCATAATCCCGTCATCATCATATCGCCTTCCGGTGAGGCCAGATACATCCACGCCAAGTCGAATCTTGCGGCCGGAGTGTTCAGCGAATTCCCTTACGAGAAGGAGAGCATCATAGTGGAGAAGGGTTCCCGTCTGCTCATCTACACCGATGGTGTGACCGAGGCTGAGGATGCCGCCAAGAACCAGTATGGCGAAGACAGACTCCTCGAGTTCACTAACAGTATGGAACCCGATATCTCTTCCGAGGATTTTGTGGCGGCTCTGATTTCGTCCATCAGGAAATTCACCGGAGGCAACGAACAGAATGACGATATCACGATAATGTCTGTAAGAGTGTAGTGGATGGAAGATATCTTCAGGGAAATAAACTCACAGGAATACAAGGAAGGCTTCGTCACTGAAGTCGAGCAGGAATTCGTCCCCAAGGGGCTGAGTGAGGATATTATCCGTCAGATATCTGCCCGCAAGGGGGAGCCGGACTGGCTGCTGGAATTCCGCCTGGAGGCATTCCGCCGTTGGCAGTCGATGGAGGAGCCCCACTGGGCCCATCTCAAACTCCCGAAAATAGATTATCAGGACATCATATACTGGGCCGCTCCCAAAAAGGACAGTGAGCGTCCCAAGGAAATTGATCCGGCCCTGATGGAAACTTTCGACAAGCTCGGCATTCCCCTCAAGGAAAGGGAGGCCCTGGCCGGAGTTGCCGTCGATGCCGTGTTCGACTCAGTGAGCGTGGCCACCACCTACAGGGAAGCGCTTTCCGAGAAGGGAATCATCTTCTGTCCGTTCAGCGAAGCGGTCCGGGATTATCCTGATCTGGTACGCAAGTATCTCGCGAGCGTGGTGCCCGCAGGGGACAATTTCTTTGCGGCGCTCAATTCCGCGGTTTTCTCGGACGGTACCTTCTGCTATATCCCCAAGGGAGTTAAATGCCCGATGGAACTCTCCAGCTATTTCCGCATCAACGCCAGCGGCACCGGGCAGTTCGAGCGCACGCTGATAGTGGCTGACGAGGGTTCTACTCTCAGTTATATGGAGGGCTGCACCGCGCCTATGCGCGACGAGCATCAGCTGCACGCGGCGGTGGTGGAGATAGTGGTGGAAAAGGATGCGCAGGTGAAGTACTCCACGGTGCAGAACTGGTATCCCGGAGACCGTCAGGGGCGCGGAGGAATATATAATTTCGTCACCAAGAGAGGTCTGTGCAAAGGCCAGAACAGCCGTCTTTCCTGGACCCAGGTGGAGACCGGCAGCGCCATCACCTGGAAATATCCCGGCACGGTGCTCCTGGGCGACGGTTCCTCATCGGAATTCTACTCGGTGGCCGTCACCAACAACCGCCAGCAGGCGGATACGGGCACCAAGATGATACATATCGGACGCAACACGCGAAGCAGGATAGTCAGCAAGGGCATATCGGCGGGAGAATCCCAGAACTCCTACCGCGGCCTGGTGAAGGTCCTGCCCGGCGCTGAAGGCGCCCGCAACTTCTCCCAGTGCGACTCCCTGCTGATAGGAAACCGCTGCGGAGCCCACACCTTCCCCGTGCTCGACAGCAGCAACCCCACCGCCGTGCTGGAACACGAGGCCACAACATCGAAAATCAACGAGGACCAGCTGTTCTATTGCCGTCAGAGGGGCATCACCGAAGAGGACGCCGTGGGGCTGATAGTCAACGGCTATGCCCGCGACGTGCTGGACAAGCTGCCGATGGAGTTCGCCGTCGAAGCCCGCCGCCTGCTTCAGGTGACGCTCGAAGGCAGCATAGGATAACGACAGGAATATGGAAAGTCTGCTTACAATACGCAACCTGCACGCCTGGGCAGGGAACAGGGAAATACTCAAGGGCGTCAACCTTGACATAATGCCCGGCGAGATCCACGCCATTATGGGTCCGAACGGCTCCGGGAAGAGCACGCTGTCCGCAGTGCTTGCAGGAAAGGAATCCTATACCGTCACGGAAGGCGAAGTGACCTTCCTTGGACGCGACCTTCTGGCAATGAAGCCTGAGGAACGTTCCTGGGCGGGCGTTTTCCTCGGTTTCCAATATCCCGTCGAGATACCCGGAGTGAGCAACGTCAACTTCATCAAGGCCGCTGTCAGGGAGCACCGCAGGGCGCGCGGGCTGGAGGATCTCAAGCCTGCCGAATTCCTCAAGCTGATGCGTCAGAGGATGGAATATGTGGAGATGGACAGCAAGTTCTCCTCACGTGACGTGAATGCCGGATTCTCCGGCGGCGAGAAGAAACGCAACGAGATATTCCAGATGGCAATGCTCGAGCCCCGTCTTGCCATACTCGACGAGACGGACTCCGGACTTGACGTGGACGCGCTGCGCATAGTGGCCGGAGGCGTCAACCATCTCAAGACCGATGACAATTCGTTCATCGTCATCACCCACTACCAGAGGCTTCTGGACTACATTGTGCCCGATTTCATACACGTGTTCCACGACGGTCACATAATCCGCACCGAAGGCCGCGAACTGGCCCTGGAGATAGAGAAGAAAGGTTACGACTGGCTGATAGGATGATGGAAGACAGATCGACATACGTCATCGGAGCCTCAGAACGGCTCCACTGCGACATTCTCGTGAAGGAGAGCCCTTTCGTGCGGACATTCCGCCTCAAGGCCTCATCCCTTCTCGAACTCAACCTGCTTGTGACATCGGGACGCAGGGACTGCCGCATAGACATCTTCCTCGAAGGCGAAGGCGCGTCGTGCGACGTGGCCGGCCTGTGCACGGGCGGAGGCGACGACCGTATGGACATCCACGTCAACCTCAACCATATCTCGGGAGGATGCACGAGCAGGCAGCTCTTCAAGAACATACTTTCAGGCAATGCGCGCGTGTCGTTCGACGGCCTGATCCACGTGGAGAGGGACGCTCAGAAGACAAAGGCATACCAGGCCTGCCACAGCCTGCTGCTCGACAGCGGCGCAAGGGCAGAATCGAGGCCCCAGCTGGAAATATGGGCCGATGATGTGGAATGCTCCCACGGAGCCACCATCGGTCAGGGCAGCGAGGACGAGATATTCTATATGCGTTCGAGGGGCATCTCCCTGCCTGTGGCAAGGATGCTGCAGAAGGAGGCCTTCGCCCGTGAAGTGACTTCGCGCATCACGGATGCCGCCATCAGCGCCGAAATTGAGGAAATATTGAAAAACTGATATGACTGACAATAAAACCAACAATACCGGCCCGGCCAAACGCGGGTTCGAGGACATAGGCAGGGATGAAGCCCTCAGGCAGCTCTTCGAAGGCAGCGGATATATCAACAGCGACAACATAGTGTGCCCCGGCGAAGGAGAGATGGCCCACGTGGTGATGCTTGAAGGAATAGATTTCGACCTTGTCTACACTCCCCTGAAACATTTGGGATTCAAGGCGGTGACCGCAGTTGCCGGCACCCTGTTCTCCCGGCTGTGCAATCCAGGCCAGCTCTCGGTCGTTCTCGGCGTTTCGGCAAAGCTCTTCTTCGACGACATACAGCAGCTCTGGCAGGGATGCCTCGCCGGGGCGCAGCAGTACGGCTTCAGCAGCATACGCCTCGAACTCGCGCCCTCGATGACAGGTCTCTGCATATCCTTGACCGGTTTCGGACAGAAGGCCATAAAGGACAGCCCTGCGCCGAAGAGTATGGACCTTGTCTGCATATCCGGCAACCTGGGAGCGGCATATATGGGCCTTCACGTCCTCGAGCGCGAAAAGGCGGCCTTCACCGGTACGGGAGAGAAGCAGCCCGACCTGCAGCGCTACAAATACATTGTGGGTGAATACCTCACACCCCGGCTGCGCGACGATGTCCTGAAACAGATGACTGAATTCGGCATCACCCCCTCATACGGCCTGTTCCTCAGGCACCCGCTCGCCGAAGCCACGGCGCGCATAATCGAAGGCACCGGTCTCGGCATAAAGATATACGTATCCCGGATACCCATCGCCGAGGAAACCTTCGCAATGTCGGAGGAAATCAGGATAGATGCCGTCACAGCCGCGCTCAACGGCGGGGACGACTACCGTCTGCTGTTCACCGTCCCCATCACCCAGCACGATGTCCTGAAACGGGAATTCCCCGATTTCGACATCATAGGTCACCTTGCGGTTCCCGAAGCGGGACGGACTCTGGTCACCCCGGACGGAGCGGAACTCAATATACACTGACACCATGTCCGAAGAACTCAATCTCGTAAAGGATCTGGCGGTCATACTGATGGCCGCGGGAATATTCACAATCATATCACGCGCCCTCAAGCAGCCGCTCATACTCGGATACATAATAGCGGGCTTTCTCGTAGGGCCGCATCTGGGACTTGTGCCCATATCCAGCACCGAAAGCGTTGACCAGTGGTCCGAGATAGGCATCATATTCCTGCTTTTCGCCCTGGGGCTTGAATTCAGTTTCAAGAAACTGCTCAAGGTGGGCAGCAGCGCCCTGATTATGGCCGGGACCATATGCATAGGTATGTTCGTCGTGGGGATGGCAACCGGAAACGCCCTCGGATGGTCCTCTATGGAGTCGATATTCCTCGGTGGAATGCTCTCGATGTCCTCCACCACCATCATCATCAAGGCCTACGACGATATGGGCCTGAAACAGAAGCCCTATGCCGGAATCATCTTCGGCTCTCTGGTGGTCGAGGACCTCATAGCGATACTTATGATGGTGCTGCTCTCGACCCTGGCGGTGTCCAACAAGTTTTCGGGAGGCGAAATGCTCTTCGGACTGGCCAAACTGCTGTTCTTCCTCATACTGTGGTTCATAGTGGGAATCTATGCCATTCCCTCCCTGCTCAAGTGGGCCCACAGATATCTCAACGATGAGATTCTGCTTATCATCTCCATCGGCCTTTGCTTCCTGATGGTGACCCTTGCAAGCGCCGCAGGATTCTCATCCGCGCTCGGCGCGTTCGTTATGGGCTCCATACTCGCAGAGACGGTGGAGGGTGAGCGGATCGAAAAGTCGATAGTGCGCATAAAGGACCTTTTCGGGGCGATATTCTTCGTTTCGGTCGGTATGATGGTCGATCCGGCCGTCATAGCCCGCTACTGGCCTGTCATACTGATCATCACGCTGGTAGTTGTCAGCGGCATACTGATATTCTCCACACTCGGTGCGATATTCGCCGGACAGGGGCTTGACAACTCGGTCCACGCGGGGTTCACGATGGCCCAGCTGGGTGAGTTCGCATTCATCATAGCAGGTGTGGGATGCTCGCTGGGCGTGCTGAGGGATTTCATCTATCCGGTCATCATCACCGTTTCCGTCATCACGGCATTCACCACTCCGTTTATGATAAAGGCGTCCGACCCTGTAGCGGCGTGGCTTGGCAGAGTCCTGCCGAAGAAACTGCTGCTTATGACTGTCCGGCAGGAAAACTCCTCCGAACAGACCACGGTGGCCGAGCACAGCGCCTGGAAATCCCTGCTGACGTCATATTTCCTGAGGATAGTGCTCTACAGCGTCATACTGGCCGCCATACTGCTCGGCTCGAAACTCTATCTGGATGGGGCAATCTCAAGATGGTTCCCCGACTGGAGCCCCCTGCTGCACAATCTTGTGATAACGGCGGGCACCGTCATCATCATGCTGCCCTTCCTGTACGGTCTGACAGCCAACAGCCGTTCCGTGAAGGAACCGGCGCAGAAACTCATAAGGAAGAAGGAGAGCAACAAGTGGCCGGTGACCTTCCTTGTCGTCATACGTTCGTTCATTGCCGTGGGGTTTGTGCTTTCGGTGATATTCGCCCATTTCGACAACCTTTCCTACCGGGTGATCCTTCTCATCGCGCTGGCCGCGCTGATATTCCTCCGTATGGCAAGGCGCTCGATGCACCGCTTCTCCCATCTCGAAGAGAGGTTCCTTGCCAACCTCAACCAGAAGGAGGCCGCTGAAATGGCCCGCAGGCCTGTCACGGGCGCCGTGATGCAGAAACTCTCCGGAGAGGACATTCATCTTGAGCCGGTGACCGTGTCATCCGATTCCCAGTATGCCGGCCGCAAGCTCAGCGACATACCCTTCCGTTCCGATTTCGGCATCAACATAGTGAAGATCACACGCGGAAAGCAGACCATCCTCATACCCGGAGGAGACGACTACGTATATCCGGGCGACGAGCTTCTGGCAGTCGGCACGAAGAGCGAAACCACCGCATTCAGGGAAGCTGTCAACATCGAAAGGACTGACCGGAGCAACGTCAAGGTCTCTGATTTCGCGGTGGACGCCGTCCGTGTCGGCAGGAATTCGTATTTCTACGGCAAGTCGCTCGCAGAGACCGGTATGCGCGCCTATGGCTGTATGCTCATCGGTGTACGCCGCAATGACGCTTCGATAATGAGCCCCAAGCCCGATTTCAAGTTCCGTGAAGGGGACGTGCTGTGGATTGCGGGTGACCGTTCCTCCATAGACTGGTTCGCCTCAACGGACGGGGAAGAGGCCGAAGACTGAACTTCCGCTTCCTGACATCGAGGCATACACTGCGCCGCGCCGGTAGAAATCCTCCTTCAGACGGGCAATCGAGGGATGGGCGGCAAACACGGTGGGTTCGAAATCGTTGACCACCCTGCCCTTCCACTGCTCAACCGGAAGATGCAGGAGTTCCTCCAGATCATCGCCCTGAACGCCGCAGGGAACGACGCCGCGATAGGCCTGAGCGGTTGAAACCGCTATGTCGGGAGTCACCAGTTCGATGCGGTATCCTCCGAGGTCTATGTCCGTTTCATAAAGTTCATCCCCCCTGCCACGGGCCATCATAGGACGGTTGTCGATGAAGAACGCGCAGTCGCTTCCGAGCATTGCCGCATAGCGGCGGAGAGAGGCATTGTCAAGGCCGAGCGAGAACATCCCGTTCAAGGCGACAAGGGTGGAAGCGCCGTCAGAGGAGCCTCCTCCCAGCCCCGCGCCCACGGGTATGTTCTTGTAGAGGTGTATGTCCACCGGAGGCAGGTCGAAATCATCGGAAAGCAGTCTCCACGCCCTGATGCAGATGTCGTCCATAGGATCCCCGTCATACGCTTTACCGTAGCGGAACATCCTCAGGCTGCCGAAAGCGGAAGGAACCACCTCCAGCACATCCTTCACACCGTCGTAGGGAACGAACAGCGTCACTATGTCGTGATATCCGTCCGGCCTTTTTGAGAGCACCCTAAGGCCTATGTTGATTTTCGGATTGGGATAGAGTATCATTTTGCCTTCTCCTTGAAGAACAGCAGCGGAAGACGGCTGATCAGGAAACCTATCAGACCTACTCCGGCCACTGTGAACAATATGTCCTGCCACTGTATGAGCACCGGATATGCGTCTACTATGAAGCTGCCCGGCATCTTCACCACTGAGAATATCTGCTGGACCAGAGAGACCGCCACTCCGAGCACGACACCGACAGCTATGCCCATAAGGCATATCATCCAGCCCTCGGTGACGAATATGCGTCTTATCATCTTTTCGTCGGCCCCCATCGCGCGGAAGGTCGCAATATCGTCGTCCTTCTCGATTATCAGCATCGAAAGGGAACTGAACACGTTGCAGGATATTATCATCATCACGAATATCAGTATGAGGTAGATGACAAGCTTCTCGCTCACGAGCACCTTGTAGAGCGATTCGTTCTGCTGATAGCGGTTGCGCACCGAAAAACCTTCTCCAAGCGCTGAAATGAGGCGTTTCTGCAGCCTGTCGACAGACTCCCCGGCAACGGCGTTGACCTCAAGCGCGGTCACGCGGCAACTGTCGAGGGAGAAAAGCTCACGCGCATTCTCAATGGGAATGTAGACGGTGGTGGCGTCGGCTGTCTGGTCGTAGGAGAAGGTCCCTGTGGGGAACACTTTCGTCCAGTTGAGGGATTCCATCGGATTGACCAGGGAGATGTCACCCCCGCGCTGCGGGAAGTAGAGGTACATAGGCGTCAGGAAACTCACCCCTATGCCGAAACCCTGCGCAAGCGCGGCGCCGACATACGCCTGCGCAATCTGTCCCTTGTGGAGGGAAAACTCTCCGCTGACTATGTAATCACGCACTCCGCTGAGACGTTCAAAGACTGAGTCCACCCCGCAGACCACTATTATGCCCTGACGCGTGTCGTACTGCGCGAAAGCATTCTCGCGTACTGTTTCGAACACGGAGCCCACGGATGCGTCACCATACACGGCATTGCGGATGCTGTCGGTGACTGTGAAGCTCTTGCCCGTCGTGGAAACTATTTCAAGGTCGCTTTGGGTGGTGTCGAACCTTGAACGTATGATGTCGTCGAAACCGTTGTAGATTGACAGGATGATGACAAGGGCCATACACCCCACCGCAATGCCCGCTGCGGATATCATCGATATGACATTGATCACATTGTGTGACTTGCGGGCAAAAAGGTACCGCCCCGCTATGAAGGTGGTAAGTTTCACGGACTATTTCTTGAGGAGTTCTTCTATACGCTCCACATAGTCGAGAGAATCGTCGACAAAGAAACTCAGCTCGGGTACAATCCGGAGCTGCTTGGCCACCCTTCTGCCAAGTTCACCGCGAAGGAGGCCGGCTGTCCCGTTTATTGTCTCCATAACGGCCCCGGTGCGGTCGGAAGGGAATATGCTGAGATAGACGCGGGCCAGGCTCAGATCGGGGCTCATCTTCACACCGCTTACGGTAACCATCGCGCCGCCGAATGCGGCCATACCCTTGCTGCGTATGATTTCGGCCAGGTCCTTCTGTATCTGGCGGGCGACTTTCTGCTGTCTTGTGGTTTCGGCTTCCATTAGAATCTGAGTATGTAATAGTTCTTCTTGCCTTTCTGGACGAGTATGTACTTGCCGTTGAGCAGCAGATCGGGAGAAAGGGTCATATTGATGTCTGTGACCTTCTCCTTGTTGATGGAAAGTCCGCCGCCCTGTATCATCTTGCGGCACTCGCCCTTGGAGGGGAACACTGCAGTGTCGGTGGAAAGTGCGTCGATGACATTGTGGGAAAGAACCTCCGCCTTTATGCTGAACTGCGGAACACCGTCGAATACGGAAAGGAAGGTGTTCTCATCGAGGGCGCGGAGCTTCTCGGACGTGGAGTTGCTGAAGAGTATGGATGATGCGTCAACGGCCTTGTCATATTCCTGCTGACCGTGGACCATTATGGTGACTTCCCTTGCAAGGAGCTTCTGGAGACTTCTGCGGCCGGGGTCGGCGCGGTGCTCCTCAATTGCGGCCTCGATGGTGGGGCGGTCGAGAAGGGTGAATATCTTTATGTATTTCTCCGCATCGGCATCGGTCACGTTGAGCCAGAACTGATAGAACTGGTAGGGCGAGGTGCGGCAGGGATCGAGCCAGATGTTGCCTTTCTCGGTCTTGCCGAACTTGCCGCCGTCGGCCTTGGTGATCAGGGGGCAGGTCAGCGCGAAGGCTTCCTTGCCGAGTATGCGGCGGATGAGTTCGCTGCCGGTGGTGATGTTGCCCCACTGGTCGGCGCCTCCCATCTGAAGCGTGCATCCCTTGTGCTCGAAAAGATAGAGGAAATCGTAGCCCTGAAGAAGCTGGTAGGTGAACTCCGTGAAGGACATACCTTCGCGGGTCTCATTGGAAAGACGCTTCTTGACCGAGTCCTTGGCCATCATATAGTTGACCGTGATATGCTTTCCTATGTCCCTTGTGAAGTCGAGGAAGGACCAGCCTTTCATCCAGTCATAGTTGTTGACCAGTTCGGCGGCATTCGGGGCGCCTGAGTCAAAGTCGAGGAAGCGGCTGAGCTGGGCCTTGATGCAGGATACGTTGTGCTTCAGAGTCTGCTCGTCGAGAAGGTTGCGTTCCTGGGACTTCATCGAGGGGTCGCCTATCATCCCGGTGGCACCGCCGACGAGGGCCAGAGGCTTGTGCCCGCAGGTCTGGAAGTGCTTGAGTATCATTATGCTGACCATATGTCCGATGTGGAGGGAATCGGCGGTGGGGTCAATGCCTACATAGGCGGCGGTGGGGCCTTTGAGCAGCATTTCCTCCGTTCCGGGCATAATGTCCTGTATCATCCCTCTCCATTTCAGTTCTTCGACAAAATTCTTCATATCAGTGTAACTCAAGTTATATGTTGTTCAAACTTTTCGCAAAGGTACTCAATTTTCAGTATCTTCGCCTTTGTAATTTGATTTGATACGTACGAATGAAAAGAACAGGTAAAATCTTCATCCTCTGCACGGCGCTCCTGCTCCTGTGCGGAGCCGTCACATTTGCTCAGGACCTTCCCGAAAAGCTCATAAAAGCGGGTATGGAAAGCGTCACCGCCATCTCCGACGGCGCTTTCAAGGCCAGATATGAATGCACCTTCGTACAGAGCGTCGACCACCGCCACCCTTCAAGGGGTGAGTTCCGCCAGAGGGTGTTCGTTATGCACGCCGGGTACGACCGTCCCACGGTGGTGGTCACCGAAGGCTATGGCGCCGACTATGCTGCAAGGGAGAGATATCACGACGAGGTGGCCGACCTTCTCAACGCCAACGTGGTGTTCGTGGAGCACCGCTATTTCGGGCCGTCAACGCCGGAAAAGGTCAACTGGAAATATATGACCGGCAGGCAGGCTGCGGCGGACATACACGAAATCGTAACCGCCCTGAAAAGCATATACCGCGGCAAATGGATAGCCACCGGCGTCAGCAAGGGCGGTCAGAATTCCGTGATATACACCTCCTTCTATCCTCGGGATGTAGATGTCACCGTGCCCTATGTCGCTCCTCTGTGCCGCAGCCTCGAGGACGGGAGGCACGAGCCTTTCATTGCCGGATATGCGGGTACGAAGCCCCAGAGGGACTCGATATTCGCCTTCCAGATGCTTCTGCTGGACCGCAGGGACGAGCTGATGCCCTGTCTGGACTCCCTGAGCGATGTCAAGGGCTATGTCTTCCCCGTGTCAAGGGAGGAGATATACGACTACTGCGTGCTCGAATTCCCCTTCGCCTTCTGGCAATGGGGGCGTGACGTGAAGGAGATCCCCTCGCCCGATGCCTCCGCCTCCGAACTGTTCGCCTATTTCGACAAGGTGGCCGGAGCGGACTACTTCGATACAGGCAATCCGCACACGCCCTTCCACGTGCAGGCCGCAAAGGAACTCGGATATTACGGCTACGACCTCGGGCCTTACAGGGAAAAGAGCGTCATAAAGTCTACGAAGGGCTACCATAGCAGGCTGTTCACGGCTGAAGCGGGCAAGTTCCGTTTTGATGCGGGCCTCTACCGCCATCTGCTGAAATTCATCACCGGCACCCGAGATTCGAAGATTATGTTCGTTTACGGGCAGTATGACCCCTGGAGTGCGGTCAGGTTTCCCGACCCCGCCGAAGGACAGGACAACGTGAGGATGTTCATCGTCCCGGGCGGAAGCCATTCGTCACGAATCAGGAATATGCCCGAACCTATGCGTACGGAGGCCGTCAATCTGCTTCGCGGATGGCTGGAGGATTAGGTCCTGGGACGGCTTCCCGGGGCTTGATGTAAAAATTTTTTACAAAAGTTTAAATTTTGCTGCAACATTTCTGACACAACCTGCATCTATATTTCAGGTTTAGGTTTTAGTACGAGAAGGGGTTGACTTTAGCAGAGGGTCAGCCTCTTTTTTTTATTGGGGGTTCTACCCCCAAACCCCCGCGGCTCCCGGCCTTGCCGTGTTCGCATGCGAACACACGGCCTCCGCCGGTCCTCTGACGAGGACTTGCTATCCCTGGTTTTCTCTTCCCCAAACCCCCGCGGCTCCCGGCCTTGCCGTGTTCGCAAGCGAACACACGGCCTCCGCCGGTCCTCTGACGAGGACTTGTTATCCCAGGTTTTCTCTTCCCCAATCCCCCGCGGCTGACGGCCTTGCCGTGTTCGCAAGCGAACACACGGCCTCCGCCGGTCCGACCTTGTCGTGTTCGCAGTTTTTGATTAATTTTGCGGGGTAGTTTTGTGAAACATTATGATAAACTTTCCCGATATGCTTCTGGATTCGGCACGCACGGCCATTCTCATCACAGGAATGGTGGTGGTGATGATGCTGATGATAGAGTCCATCAACATCAAGTCTGACGGAAAATGGTTCGGCGCGCTCAAGAGAACCCGTCTGGGGCAGGTGGTGCTCTCCGCCCTGCTCGGGAGCGTGCCGGGGTGTATGGGAGGTTTCGCAAGCGTTTCCCTCTATTCCCACGGTATGCTCAGTTTCGGCGCGCTGGTGGCGATGATGATAGCCACTTCGGGTGACGAATCTTTCGTGATGCTCGGAATGTTCCCCGGGACGGCCTTGAAGATCACTCTTCTTCTTTTCATCATCGCCGTTGCCGTGGGCCTGCTGGTGGATAAGATCCTTGAGAAATCGGGCCGTGTTGCGGCCGTATCCTGCGGCGATATGACCATCCACGAAGAGGACCATCACGAACACGGGCAGACCGACAGGCACGGCCGCCATTTCGGCTGGAAGCGTCTGGTGATGTTCGCCGGTCTGGCCGTTTACGCCGCCGCCCTCGCATTCGGAATGCTCGAGCACGGGGAAGGCGTCGAGGAGGCCGCTTCCGACGGCTTCAACCTGCTCAATGAGGATTGGATGAACGTGATGTTCGCCTGCCTGAGCGTGGTGATGCTGGTGGTGATACTGTTCGCTTCCGACCACTTCATTGAGGAACACCTCTGGCACCACATCATCTGCACCCACCTGCCCAAGGTGTTCGCCTGGTCGTTCGGCATACTGCTGCTGGTGGGCTTCGGCACCGCATACTTCGACATCGAATCGTGGACGAGCGCAAACGTGCCGCTGATGATACTGCTCGCCGCCCTTGTGGGCATCATTCCCGAATCGGGGCCTCACCTGATATTCGTGACCCTGTTCGCAATCGGGGCCATACCGGCTCCGGTGCTGGTGGCCAGCTGCATCTCGCAGGACGGTCACGCCGCGCTCCCGCTCTTCGCCGAATCAAAGAAAGCCTTCCTTTATGCAAAGGCCGTCAATTTCATCGTGGCCGTGGCAGTCGCCTTCGCGATGATGCCCTTCATATAGACCATCATTCCTGTGGCCGCGCTCTTCGCGGCTTGTCTGTTCACTATGTCCCACGCACAGGATTGCCGTCACCGGTGACAGCGCCGGCGGACACCTCTGCGCCAGCGTTGCCAAGTTCCCGGCGCTGTGCACGCCTACTACGACTGGAAGCCGGACGCAGCGACAAAAGCCACCTTTCACAAGTACGGAGCCCCCTATGCCCGGCAGATAGAAGCATTCTTCGATTCTGTGTTCTACAAGTAGCCGGTCGGTTTGGCGGCTATTCTTGTTGCATTCATCCGTGCACGCGAGTGAAAAAGGAACGAAGTGACTGCCGTGGCGCGGAGTGTTGCAGACTCGTCAACTACAATTTGCTGACGCAAATCAATTCCTCCCTTGCAGCACTTCACGTCCCAGCAGTCCATCGCTGGTCGGAGAACAAAAT
>JAZRYW010000060.1:0-32408 GCA_045600965.1 Bacteroidales bacterium
TAATCAATTAATATTCAATAAATTATGCAACTTTTTCAACTAAATTTCAATGCCTCTCAGAGGCCTCTGCCGGATGGTCAGAATCGGCAGTTTTCAGCACTTTTTTCTGACCATTTTTCAAACAACTAACTTAACACCCTAACGATAAGGTCGCAAGTCTTATCGCCTACTACGATAAGCTGTCAAAGGAAGAGAAGATTGGAATTTCTGCAGGCGGCTATGACAAGATGCTTGCTGATCTCTGCGAGTTTGTAAAGGATGCGAACAAGACAGTAAGGACCGTGTTTCAGCTTCAGGAGGATAATGTCATGCGTGGAGAATATCTCACAGAGTACAATATCATGCCGAGAGATATTCTTGAACTTTTCACTTCAGATGAGCTCAACGAGTTCTGCACAGCAAGACAGATTAAGACTAGAGGCGGTCTTGTAGAGAACATTCTTGCCGTATATAAGGATAACGAGAATCTTCTCGTTGAGAATTATGAGAACATTGGTTTCAGGAACATCAATGCCCTCACAGAGAATGGCGTTGTAATGACGGAAGCCGAACTTGGTGTTACATTCGAGAATGTGACAAAGTACATCTTCGAGAAACTTGGCCTTGAGGTAGATGAAAAGCTTCGTAAAAAACTAAACACTGAAAAGGATAAGATGGATATCCTTCTCCGTACAGGTGATTCTTCGGTGGTTCTTGTGGAATGTAAGACCGTGAAAGAGAATGGATATAACAAGTTCAGTACGATTTCTCGTCAGGTGAAGTCTTATAAGACTCTTCTTGAAAAGAACGGCTTTATGGTCGAAAAGATTATAATCGTGGCTCCTGATTTCTCTGAGGATTTTGTTGCCGATTGTGGCGATGAGTATACTCTTCCTATCACTCTTCTCAAAGCGGGCTCTCTGGCGGCCATTTATGAGGCTGTAAAGGAGGCCGGGAAGAACAAGTTCACCCTTCAGATGTTCGCAAGGGATATTCTAGTACAGGAAGATAGAATTATCCGAGTATTGAAGAAATAATCACATGCGGAAATTTTTTACCGATGACAGGATAATGCTGGCAATGGTGGTGCTGAATACCTGCACCATCTTCGCTGGTGGATTTGGCAAGGCACCGGGCGTTTTTCTGTTCATTGACTCATTCTTCACGTTACTGTTTATCTGTGAGGCTATCGTGAAGATAAGGGTGTATGGTTGGAACACCTATTGGAAAGAGCATTGGAACAAGTTTGACTTTATCATTACACTTGTTGCAATTCCTTCCCTTGCAAATCTATTCATCGAAGGAGTTGTGGCTACGAATATTATTTTATCGCTTCGAACATTGAGAGTGTT
The DNA here is from genome assembly GCA_045600965.1 of Bacteroidales bacterium. Classification (GTDB taxonomy): domain Bacteria; phylum Bacteroidota; class Bacteroidia; order Bacteroidales; family UBA932; genus RGIG6374. Next base: position 1,332 of record JAZRYW010000060.1, read on the forward strand.
CAAGAGCCTCAGGCTCCTGAAGTTTATCCCTAATATCAATGGGCTGTTTCGTGGCATAGGCTTGGCAATGAAGGCATCGCTTGTCGTTACGATTGCTTTCGTAGTCCTAATGCTAATTATTGCAATTCTGTCTTCGGCTATCTTCGGCAATATGGCACCGGAGCTTTTCGGAGATCCGGGTGCGTCTCTCTTTACAATCTTCAGACTGTTTACTGGTGATGGATGGAGTGAAATACCTGTCGAGATTACCGGAGGTGAGATAGGCTTGCTCAGTCGTCTTGTTAAGCTGGGCTTCGCCGTTCTTTTCTTTGCGGGAGGCATACTCGGCCTCTCTCTTGTCAATTCCATATTTGTTGATGCTATGGCAAGCGACAACAACGACGAGGTCCTTGAACGCTTGGACAAATTGGAGAAGATGATAGAAGACCTTAACAAAGAGAAATAAAACCTGTTTATCAAATGTCTGTTCTGCGGGTAATCACGATATGCTATATATATACTGGAACGGACGCTACATTTTAGGGAATTGATTGATATATGGGAGAAATGTTAGCCAAATGTTAGCCCCAAAAATAAAAACCGCATTCCAGATATCTAGAATGCGGTTTTTCGTGACTCCTACAGAATGGGGTTAATCCTTTGATTTACAGGATTTTACTATAAATTTTCGGAGTGATTTTAGCTATTTAAGCCGTTGTTACTCTGAATGTTGCTGTTTTACCGGTATCCTTTGGCTCCGGTAACTTACTGATGCCTCCCGGAGACATAATTACGAGATATGTGAGCCAAATCGGAGCCAGGATTTCCAATCCGGCGTGAAGCTTTGCAGCAGGGTATAACAATTGTGCGAATATTGTCACAGAAAAGGTGGACAAGGATACGGCCCTGATGGAATTGAGGCTGGCTCCTATTTGGGTTAGAGAAACTATTTTGAGAATGTATGAATAAATGGTTGGAGATTTCATCTGCTCAACGAGCGCAGATTTTACAGCAGGTAGCTATTGCCCGGCATTTGGATGCTGCGGCGAAAGCTGAAAGCATATGAATAATGCAAGTTTCGCAAGCTCTCACTTCACTTTGATTATCAACGACATAAGTACTTGCGAAACTTGAGCGAAAGAACTAATCCGTTTAGATATGAAAACGCATTTGTGGATTCTCTCGGTTATTCTTTTATTGTACGCTGTTATCGGATGCTCCAGACCTCAAGCCCAGCAAACGCTTGATGACGTCGCCGCATTCATCGAGGCACGTCCTGACAGCGCCCTTGCGGTATTGCGCTCGATGCCGGTGCCGGGCCAGAAGGCACTGGAGGCAAAGCAGGCCCTGCTTCATTCAATGGCTCTAGACAAATGTTACATCGACCTGAAAACCGACAGCATACTGGCTCCCGCAATCAATTATTTCACTCGCCATGGTAATGCCGACGACAGACTGAAGATGTGCTATTATCGTGCGCGCCTTTCCGAAAACGCAGGAGATAGCGAGGCCGCGATGGAATATGCGATTGGTGCATTGAAATATGTAGGATTATGCCAGGATAAGAGATCATCCGGAAGATTGTATAGCATCATTGCTCAGTTCTACGCCGAATACTATGACTATGAGAAAGCTCTTGAATACCTGAAGTTGGCAAAGTCACAATATGAGGAAGCCGAGTATGATGCAGGAGTGGAAATTTCCATTCTGGATATTTCAGCAATGCTTTCAGGGGTAGAAAAATACTCTGAATCATTGGATATCCTCGAGAATTTCCCATATGACATATCCCGAATGAATAATACAAGACAGGATATATATTATTCTCGGTATATTCATTCCTTACTGAGTATTGGCAATGTCGCAAAAGCGGATTCTGTTTCAAGAATTGCAATGGAGTCATTGAGCGCTCCCAAACGGACATTGCTGGATGTTGCTCGGACATTCAATTCCATGAGTAATGCAGAAATGGCGCTTCCCGTATTGTCTCAATACTCAGCCTCGAATCCACTTACTTCAAAGTATTATCTTGCCCTAGTCAATTCCTTGCGCAGTGTCGGGCAATATGAAGCTGCAAGCAATGCTAACATCGAGCTGGACCGCTTGATAGAAGAAGATTATTGGAAAAAGCTTCATCAAAAAACGTTATATGCTGAGCAACAGTATAAACTTGAGCAGGTAATCAAGGATGAAAAACGCAGAAAATCAATTCTTTTATTGATAATTATTGTTCTTGCATCTTCATTTATCACAGGAACTTGTTTTTTCTTGTCAAAAATTAAGAGAAAAGATCGAGAGAATAAAGCAGCAAAGGAGATGTACGAAGATCTGCTTCAGGAGAAGCTTTCTCTTGAAAAGGTGGTTGAGAATAATTGTCGATTAAATCCTAGCACAAATCTACTTTTACGTTATCGAATAGAGGAACTAGACAAGTTCTTGATTGAAAGAAGATATCCGGGGACAATCAGGAACAGTAAAAATATCACAGACATATTGTTAAAGAGGGATGATCTTTTGGAGACTCTGGCCATTCTCCAAGAAACAAGTGACCCATCATTCTGCCAAAGGTTGAGGGATAACGGATTATCCGAAGTTGAGATAGGATTTTGTACGTTGTGCTTGCTTGGGATTACAGGAAAGGAAATGGTCACTATTTTCAATGGAAGAACCGGATATAATATATCGTCTGAAATAAGAAAGAAACTGGGACTTACAAGGAATGATGCTGTTCTTTCTTCATTCCTTTCTTCCATTAGAGAAGGGTACTGATGACGTGTGAAATCATTTTGTATATCTCATTGATTATCAATATGCATCAGCTTGACTTTGTGAAATGATAATTTTGGACGCATATGGGGTTATTCCTAAATTTGCAAAAAGAATTTCAACAAAAAAACCCGTCATTATGTGTGGATGGTCTCTCTTTAGTCTTACCGAAAGCCACTACTGGGTTGTGGACGGCTTAAAACACGACAGCAATGGATATTATATTCATTGTAATTGGGGATGGAATGGTGATAAAAACGGATGGTTTGCATCCGACTGCATCCGTTCAACTTGTGGCCATCCCTTCGACAATGGCACCAATGGCCCTTCAACGGGCGGTAATGAATGGGGCAATATTATTGTCTACTCATATGATAAATATTCTACAAAACCAATAGTATATGAAGACGAACTCAGCAATAGGAGGATTCAATATGTTCCTGGGACGATTTAAAATGGTTGTTTTGCCCATATTCTTTAGCTTCTTCTTTTTTGCCGGCTGTAATAAAGAGGAATATGTCGTGATAGATCCAAGTTATATATACAAACCTGATACTCCGAAAATTCAAGGACAATATATCTTCATTGAGCCACACTTGCCATATGATGTGGATTTCAATTACTATAGTCGAGATTATTATCAGGCTATGGATACAATCCTGACCTTCAAAGGATACCGTGAAAAGATGAACTACCAGGATAGACAAAGTTTGGGATGGTGTATGCTTGACTGGCGTATAAACAGTATCGATGTCATCACCCTTGTCGACTATGATTCGGCACACCCTGAAGGGTCTTCTTTGAACGATTTGCTGGGCTTAAAATACTATTATAAGTTTCAGGAGATAGAAAGGCCATTGAGCGTTTTCAAATATGGAGACTTGATGCTTGCGGACTACTATCCCTATCGAGATAATCGGGATACTAAAGGGTCGTTGTATTTATTTTTCCTTGATCAAGATAAGCCGTGGCTCAAAGCCGGTTCGTACGAAGTGCATATCGAGGATGCATTCGGCAGATCGTTCGTGCTAAAGCAGTGAATATCCTTCTCAAGTTTCGCAAGTATTTGGAATCTGCGAAACTTGAATTCAATAATATCAAATAGTATCAGAAGAGGCTGTCTCTTTGGAAAATTGTCGAAAGCCAGTGCCAGAAGCCCTTTGCGGGCTTTTCGGGACGGCTGCGACGGTCAGCCTTCTGCTGCTTCATTTCGGCCTTGCGCTGTTTCGTCTCTGCCTTCGACAGCCTGCGTTGAGCCTTCCGGTCAGGCTTGTCAAGAGAAAGCTGCCTGATCTCGGGCTGAACCTCGAAGACAGCCTCGGGCGTGACTTCCGCCTCGGGTTCCGGCGCAACGACAGGCTCAGGAGCGACGACAGGCTCAGGAATCACTGCAGGTTCAGAAACTTCTGTAACGGGATCATCGACAGCCGACGGCTCGGATTCCAGCTCCGGCTCCGTCACAGGCTCCGTCACAGGCTCCGTCTCGGGTACCTCCTCCGGCTCCGCCATTGGCTGCGGCTCTTCCTCCATCTGCGGGGCGGCGACAGGCTTCGCCACGGGAAGAGCGGGTTCCTCCCTTACGGGCGCTATGCTGTCCGCAACGGGCATCAGAAGCGTGGAAATTGTGTCTGCAACCATCACGGGCGCAGCGGCCGTGGAGTCAACGGCCGTGGAGTCGGCGGCAGGCTCGGGGTTAAGCGCGTTTGCGAGTTTCAGCGAATCGCGCACTTCTATCTCCCGCCTTATCTTCTTGATGTAATTGTCAAAGTATTCGTTGGTATAGCGATATCTGGGGAATGTGACCTTGTCATAATAGGCCCTGTTAGTCTTTCTTATCGTCGCGTCCGTCAGATCGAAGCGGTTCTTCGGGCGGTCGTTCTCGAGCCATTTGAAGTCCTTGAGGAAATTGCGGGCGGAATCGACCTGCAACAGTGGATATGCGTCGTTCTTGGCGGACTCATAATAATAGTTCCTCTCGGAACGGTTGTCCTTGAGATATGAACGCATCTGCTTGGCTTCCTTGAAGTTGACGGTGGTCACCCTGCCCTCTTCCACAAGATAGAAAATGGCCGTCATACCTCCCAGGGCGTCAAACCGTTCAAGTTCGTTGTCCTTGAAGTAGCCTATCATCTCAACGGACTTTATCTGGTTGAAATGCAGCGAGTCGTGCTGCGACACTATCATCGCGTTCTCCTTCATCCCGCCGCGATGAAGGGCGCGGTCCCTGATGAGGAGTTTCATTTCATTGGCTGTAAGCTGATTGGTGACGTCGTTCCACAGGACAGGGTCGAGGTGAAGACGCGCCACGGAATCGAGGGTGTTGAACAGCATCGAGTCGCACCGCGCCTGAAGGTCCGAACGGAACATCCTCACATTGCGGGTCGCCTCAATGAAATACACCTCGGAAGTGTCTACCGGCGGTGCCGGGGGCTCGATTGCAAGGGAGTCGGCAGGCAACGCGAGCGCGGCCGAATCGGCAGGCAGCGTCAGGGCGGTCGAATCAGTCACCGCTCCGACAAGGCTGTCCGCAGGCGCAGCAGTATCCGCCTGCGCCGTCAGGGCTTTCAGATCCCCGCGATCCTTGGTGGCTCCGATGTTCTTGAGTTTCTCCTCTTCGGCCTTTGCACGCTCCTCGGCCTTCTGCTGAAGCATTTTCCCTATGGGGTCATCCATCAGTTCTTTGACGCGGTCCTCGGCGGCGGACAGTTCCCCGCTGCTGACAACATCGTGCCGCTCGGTGTGAAGTTTCATATAACCCGCCGCCACGAAGAGCGAATCGGGCTCATCTTTCTCGTTCACACCGTAATAGAGATATACCGGATGGCGGGTCAGTTCGACAGTATTGCGGACAGGCCCTGAGGAAGTGTCCCTGTAGGCAAGCATACGGTCGGTGATGAACATCGACTTGTGCGCGGTGTCAAGGGCCTGGGCATTCGACAGCAGTTCGAGAGTCCCCGCAGTACGGTCATAGTTAAGAGTGTCGCACCATACCTCATACGAGGGGTCGTTGACATAGACGTATTTGTTGAAGGATATATGACCGGTGTTCCTGTTGTAGTGGCCGGCGTGTGCGGAAAGGAACTTGTCATCCTTCCAGAGATATGTGTTCGTGCCGAAATATGCCGTATTCTCATCGGTTGCATAGTCGAGGGAATTGCTCTTCAGGAAAAGGGAATCGCTGAAGAACTCCACGTCGCGGTCGAAGTGGAAAACGTGCTCCCTGGAGTCGTAACGGCCGCTGTTGGACTCTATCGTGGCCCCATTCCCGTCACGCATAGCCGCCCCATTGCGGAACGTGGCCACGCTGTCGCTGGTGTTGTAGTCAAGATAACGGGTGCGGAGAGTGTTCCTGTCCTTGTCCTGGAGCTGGACCACTTCTCCCCTGAACTGGGCCAGGTTCTCCTTTATTATGTAATGGAGTCTCTCCGAGGTCAGCAGGGTCCCCTCCTGCGCAAGCTGGACGTGGCCCTTCGCATCGATGTATTCGGCCTTGACATTCCAGAAGGCGGTATCGCAAAGGAGGTAGGTATTGTTATGAAGGAAACGTACGTGGCCTTCGGCTTTCCTGTAGGTCTGGCCGAACTGCTCCACTATTGACACGCTCTGCGCTTCCAGAAGCCTGACGAGCGAATCCTGCCCCGCACTCTGCTGGGCCACGGCACAGAGAGATGAAACGGACAGGGCCGCAATGCACAGAAAGGTCTTCCGGAAACTCATCTTCATTCTCCCCAACCCGGGTATTTCCACTCACAGCCCCTGTAATCGGGATCCAGACGGATGAACATAGCCTTCTGCTTGTCCACGATGAACTTCTCGATGGCATCCCGCATGGCCTTGTCAGACGCTTCGGAACGCAGCGCGTTGTAGTCCGATTCGAAGGAGGCCGTATGGGAAGGTATAATCTTGTCCACCCTGATTATCTTGTAGATGGTGTTGCCGGAACGTCCCTCATTGTCAAGGGATTCGAACGGTTCGGAAATCTCGCCTTCCGCCATATTCCTTATGACGTTGTAGTCCGAAGGCTTGAGCTGGTCCTTCTCGAAATAGGACGAGCCGGTGTTCTCATCAGCCATCTGCCCTCCGTTTGCACGGGTGGTCTTGTCTTCGGAATACAGCCGTGAGGCGAGGAAGAAGGTGATGGAGTCGTTGACTATCGCCGTGCGTATGCTGTCGAGCTTTGAGAAAGCCCTGCTCCTGTCTTCAGAAGTATATACAGGCTTGAGGAGGATATGCCTTGCATTGAACATATCGCCATCCTTGGATATGAGCTGTATCAGGTGGAATCCGTCCGGTGTCTCGACTATCTGGGAAACCTGCCCCGGCTTGAGCGATATCGCCGCATCGGTGAAGGCGGGCCAGAACATCGAGCCGGAATAAAGACCGAGTTCCCCTCCCCTGGATGCGCTTCCCTGGTCTTGAGAATATATGCGGGCAAGCGTCGAGAATTTCTCCCCGTTCATAATCCTTTCGCGGAATTCGAGCAGCCTCTCCCTCACGGCAAGAGCAGCAGATTCCTTGTCGGGATAGAGAACTATATGGCTGAGACGGTACTGGGTGGGGATTATCGGCAGATCCTCATCGGGGATGGACCTGACATAGTCCTTCACCTCAACCGGGGTCAGTTCGGGAACCTTCTTGGCAATCTCCTGCTGCATCTGCTGCATAAGCATCTGATCGTTGAGGGAGACCCTCCACTCATTCTTCAGCTCGAACATACTTTTGCTGAAGTACTCCTCAACTGCCTTCTCCCCGCCAAGGGCTGTTTCGGCATTTATGACCCTGTTGTTCAGCTCGGCCTCGACGTTGTCGGCATTGACAACCAGGGAGTCCTTCCTGGCCTGCGCAACAAAAAGCTTTGACTGAAGCATAGTCTCGAGAAGCTCGCAGCGTGAGTTTCTGTCCATAGGCATACCCTGGGAGCGGGCCACCTGCACTTCGTTCTCTATGTCGGAGAGCATGATGACGTCATCGCCGATGACGGCCACGGTCTTGTCTATGACTCCGTTGTACTTCTGTGCGGAAAGGCTTGCCGGCGCAACTGAAAGGACGAGAACGGCAAGGACTGTATATAATTGTCTCATTTAGAATATTTTTAACTTATTACCGGCAACCGCGTCATCGAGAAGTTCCTGTTTGAGGGTGCTCAGGAGTTCCTGCTTGCGGTGACTCAAAATTATCTCCCTTATCCTTTCGAGGTTGAACTCAAGCGGGGTGATCTGACCCGGGGCGACCATATCCTCTATGTACATCAAATAGTTCGCGGCAGGCCTTTCGATTTCCCGCAGCGCTCCGGCTGCCGCATCGCGGCAGCAGTCATCCAGATTGACGTCCATCATCTGCGCGACCCTGTCCATACCTGTCCATTCGTGCCCGAAGGTGTTGTAGAATTCGGCCGATATGGAGCACAGTTCCTCCAGCTTTTCAAGTTCCTCCCCGTCATCGGAAGTCACGAGCTTGCGGATGGCCGGATAGTCGACCGAAGTCGGCACGATCTTTATCACGCGGGCCTTGACGACCGGAACCTGCGATATGAAGGCCTGAGGGTGCTCCTCATAGTATGTCCTGCATTCCTCGGAGGTGACAGCCGTATCGAGCCGCTGTTCTATGTACATCGTCTCATAGCGGTATTCGAGAAGATTGTTGCGGAACTGCTCCACCTCTATCGAAACGTCGCTTTCGGACTTGCTGAGCTGCTTCTGCGCCTGCACAAGCAGAAGCTGATCCACAGCCCAGGTGTTGATATACTGGTTGACCATCAGCAGACTGTCCTCCGATGACATTCCGCGGGGGACAAGGCCCGCCAGATCACGCTCATAGAGAATCCTGTCACCGATTTGCGCCACCTTGACCAGTCCGGCCTTGCGGTCGAAATACTGGCATCCCGAAAGGACCAGCAGCAGAACTGATATGACGGCGCATTTCCTCATCAGCGGGAATAGTTGGGAGCTTCTCTGGTTATCGTTACATCGTGGGGATGGCTTTCCGCCATTCCGGCTGCCGTTATTCTCACAAACTGTGCCGAACGGAGCGAAGGGATGTCCTGCGCGCCGCAATATCCCATACCTGCTCGGAGACCTCCGACAAGCTGGTATACCACTTCGGAAAGCGTACCCTTGTAAGGCACCTGCGAGACTATGCCCTCCGGCACGAGCTTCTTTATATCCTCTTCCATATCCTGGAAGTAACGGTCCTTGGAGCCATGCTGCATTGCCTCGAGCGAGCCCATACCGCGGTATGACTTGAATTTCCTTCCGTTGAAGATGATGGTCTCTCCGGGAGACTCCTCGACACCCGCGAAGAGGGAGCCGGCCATTATGGTGGACGCTCCGGCCGCAAGGGCCTTGACAATATCGCCCGAATAGCGTATGCCGCCGTCAGCGATGACGGGTATTCCACGGCCTTCAAGAGCCCTGGCGGCGGACATCACGGCGCTCAGCTGGGGCACACCCACACCGGCGATGATGCGCGTAGTGCATATCGAACCGGGGCCTATGCCCACCTTGACTGCATCCACACCGGCATCAGCCAGCGCGAGCGCGGCTTCTCCGGTGGCCACGTTGCCGGCCACTATCTGCAGATGAGGGAAGGCGTCGCGGACCTTGCGGACCGTCTGGAGCACAAATACCGAATGTCCGTGGGCCGTGTCGATGCATATCGCGTCGGCCTGTGCCGCGGCAAGCATTTCAACGCGGTCGAGAGTGTCGGCCCTGACGCCTACGGCGGCGGCCACGAGCAGCCTGCCCTTGGAATCCTTGCTTGCAGTGGGATTGTCCTTTATCTTGGTGATGTCCTTGAAAGTTATCAGGCCGACCAGCAGGCCGTTACGGTCCACTACGGGGAGTTTCTCTATCTTGTGGCGCTTGAGTATCTCGGTAGCGCCGGCGATGTCGGTCTCGGGTTCGGCAGTGATGATGTTATCCTTTGTCATCACTTCGCTGACAGGCGTATTGAGGTTCGACTCGAAACGTATGTCGCGGTTGGTTATGATGCCGACGAGCCTGCCTGCCTTGTCAACCACGGGAATGCCTCCGATATGGTTTTCACGCATTATCTTGAGGGCGTCACCGACAGTGGCGGCCGGATGTATGGTCACGGGGTCATATATCATACCGTTCTCGGCCCTCTTGACGCGGCGCACCTGGTTACACTGCTGCTCCATAGTCATATTCTTGTGTATCACGCCGATGCCGCCGGCCCTTGCGATGGCGATTGCCGTCTCCGATTCGGTGACGGTATCCATCGCCGCCGACACGATGGGCACGTGAAGCGAAATCTCTCTTGTGAACTTTGTGGAGACATCCACGTCGCGTGGAAGCACCTCGCTTCTGGCAGGGACCAGAAGCACGTCATCGAAGGTAAGACCTTCAGGGATTTGAAAATTGAACTGTGACTCCATATCGTTTTACTTTTTATTGTCTCTCAATACTTGAATTATGCAATATAAGGAGCAAAGTTAATAATATTATCCAAATTTTGTAACTTTGCATCATGTACCATCAACCTGGCCTATGAAACCTGTCATCAAGGAAGTGAAAGGAAGGCGCGACCTGCGCAGATTCGTCGAATATCCCAACAAACTCTACAAAGGAAACAGATATTACGTGCCGCAGCTGGTTTCTGCGGATATGGACACCCTCACCCCCGGAAAGAACCACGCCTTCGAGTATTGCAGGGCCAAGGAATGGCTGGCCCTTGACGGAAAAGGCTCCATCGTGGGCAGGATTGCGATGATAATAAACGACCGCTACAACGAGACCTACAACGTACTCCAGGGCCGGTTCGGATTCATCGACTTCATAGAGGACGAGGAAGTGTTCGACGCGCTGATCGACACCGCCTCCGCCTGGGCCGCCGAGCAGGGTATGAATGAGATTGCAGGACCTCTCGGATTCCTCGAGTTCGACGCATCCGGAGTGTGCGTTCTCGGATATGACGAGTATCCGACCGCCTACGGAAAATATAATTTCCCCTACTACGAGACCTTCTTCGAGAAGAAGGGATTCACCAAGATGGTGGATTTCGTGGAATACAGCATAAAGGTTCCCGACGAGGTTCCCGAAAAGTATGAAAGGGTGTGCGAACTTGTCAAGCAGCGCTACCATCTCCACGAAGCTGACACATCGGACAAGAAGCAGATAATGAAATATATGTCCGGCGTATTCGACTGTATGAACGAGGCGTACTCGAGAGTGCACGGATACGTCCAGCTGTCGCAGGGCCAGAAGGACGACCTCGCCAGGCAGTTCGTGCCCAACGTCGATCCGCGCTTCCTTTCCATCATCCTGAACGAGGATGACAAGGTGGTCGGATTCGGCATCTGTATGCCGTCCCTCTCGAAGGCGATGCAGAAAGCCCGCGGACATATGTTTCCCTTCGGCTGGCTGCACCTGCTGCACGCTCTCAGGCACAACGACACCCTCGATATGCTGCTCACAGGCATACGGGAGGAATATATGGACAAGGGGCTCCCGTCCATAATAATCTCCCACTACATCAGGGGAATCCGCGAGATGGGTATAAAATATCTGGAAACCACGCGCGAACTTGAGACGAACTCACGCATCCAGAACCTCGGCCTGAAGTTGGAGCACAGGCTCCACAAGCGCGCCAGAGTCTATTCGCGTCCCATCGAGTCGAAATAGACATCCGACCCGAATACGGGAAGGACGTTCTTTCCGCCGTTCATATTGCCAAGAATCCTGCGTCCACGAAGAAGGCGCGGCGTGCCGTCGTAGTAGTCCGGTTCGCCCTCTACAAGGCTGTTGATGCGCACAACCTGGGCGGCGTGTATGAACCTTCCCCCGCCGATATAAATGCCCACGTGACTCGGTCTCTCAGGAGTATCGCCTTCAGCCCTGCGCCCGAAGAATATCAGGTCTCCCGGCTGCAGCGCACCGATTCCGTCCGAGAGGTCGACATCATCCCCGGCTTTTATCTGCTGCGAGCAGTTTCGCAGCAGCTGATACCCGTTCAGGAAATAAACGGTCCTTGTCAGGCCGCTGCAGTCGAATCCCTTGGCTGAAGTGCCGGCCCACAGATACGGGAAGCCGAGAAACTGCTTTGCAGTGGATATGATCCTTTCTGCGGAGGCCTCATCTGAACGCGCCTTCGCCCAGGTGTCCAGATCCTCCACGTCTTTCGACGGCACATAGGCGGTATCCCCCTTCGGGAGTATTACCTCGGTGTACTGGCCCTCGCAGCCGGCATAGCGCACGATATCGCCCCATACTCCGTCGGACAACACGTCGGAGGAGGGTGAGGCGCCCTTGCGGAAGAGGGTGAAATGAGTGGTGACTATCACCCTTCGCGACGCCTTCCATACATCGATGTCGGCCTGAGTGCAGAACTGCAGCGCAAGCCCCACCGTCCAGGCCCTGTAGCCGTCGGGGGTTTCCACGAGCCACCATACGCCGTCATTGCCATAGACTTTCAGAGGAGTCCCCATAAGAGCCTGTGTCCCCATTTCGGCGGTGAAGTCAGGCTTCTCGCGCATATTGATAACCGAAAGGGCCGCGAATGCTGACCCTGTCTGCTCCGTATATGAGGTTTTGTCGGCCGAAGAAGGGGCCGGCCCGCTTCCGGCCCTGTTGCCGGAACATCCGGCGGCGAGTATCAGCGCCGCGAAAAGTATCTGTATGCGTTTCATAATCGTATTGTTTTTCCCTGCAAAAATAAGAAGCTGTTTTGAAATTGAACACAAAAGTCACGGCATATTGAAGCAAAAATGGATGAGGACCTGAAATTTCACTTCAAGAAATGACTTAGAAGCTGTTTAAATTTAATTGCTCTCATTTCTTATGCATCTTTTTTGTACCTTTGCGCTTTCAATTCGGTCACATACCAACCGGTATGCTCCCTCATTTCAAGCACAAACCCCTCAAAAAATCTGCTATAATAAATTTCGGCAACCAAATTTAAACAGCTTCTTATCTTTGCAGAACATGGAGAACAGGTACAACAAGTTCGTCGACCATTTCCGCGCAAAATACGGATGCAGGGTGCAGAAACTGGTGGTGGATGCCGGCTTCACCTGCCCCAACAGGGACGGGTCGAAGGGTGTCGGCGGCTGCACGTTCTGTGACAACAACGCCTTCCATCCCTCATACAGCACCTCCGACAAAAGCATACACGAGCAGCTTTCCGAAGGTGTGGCCTTCCACAGGGGACGCTACCGCACGGCGGCAAGGTTCCTCGCATACTTCCAGCCCTACTCCAACACCTACGCGCCAGTGGAAAGGCTCAGGGAACTGTACCTTGAGGCGCTGTCCTTCCCGGATGTGGTGGGGATAGCGGTAGGGACAAGGCCCGACTGCCTTGACGGAAGGAAGCTCGACCTGCTCGCCGAGATAGCGCAGGAGAAGGAGGTCGTGCTCGAGATAGGCGTAGAGTCGTGCTATGACACCACCCTGGAGCACGTCAACCGGCGCCACAGCTGGCAGCAGGCCGCCGATGCCATCGGTATGGCCAGGGACAGGGGGCTGTTCGTGGGTTCGCACTTCATCCTGGGGCTTCCGGGCGAGACCGGGGAGATGATGCTCGAAGGGGCGTACCGGATAAACTCCCTTCCCGTAAATTCGGTGAAGTTCCATCAGCTGCAGATAATCAGGGGCACCCGGATGGAGAAGGAATTCGCAGAGCATCCCGAACGCTTCGTCACCTGGACTGTGGATGAATATGTGGATTTCTTCGTTGACATACTCGAAAGACTGCGCCCGGATATCTGCATCGAGCGTTTCGCCGGCGAAGTCCCTCCCCGGTTTGTCAACTCGACGCCCTGGGGCCTGATGCGCAACGTCGAACTCCTCCGCCTCCTCGACCGTCGTCTTGAGGAACGCGACACCCGCCAGGGCATATTGCTGTAAGAAGCTGTTTAAATTTGGTTGCCGAAATTTATTATAGCAGATTTTTTGATGGCTTTGTGCTTGAAATGAGGGAGCATACCGGTTGGTATGTGACCGAATTGAAAGTGCAAAGACGCAAAAAAGATGCATAAGAAATGAGAGTAATTAAACTTAAACAGCTTCTAACTGTTCGGAAATAAAAAGAGGCCGGCCAGGAAGGTCGACCTCTTCGTCTTTCCGTATCTGACGAGCTTATCGGCGAAGGCCCAATGCCTTGATGATAGCTCTGTAACGTTCGATATCAGTGTCCTTGAGGTAATCAAGAAGCTGACGACGCTTACCTACGAGGCGGAGAAGCGCTCTCTGGGTGTTGTGGTCCTTCTTGTTGGCCTTCATGTGCTCTGAAAGGTGAACGATACGGTAGGAAAATAAAGCAATCTGGCTCTCAGCTGAACCGGTGTCCGTATTAGACTTTCCGTACTGTCCGAAAATCTCTTGCTTTTTCTCTGCAGACAAGTATTCTGCCATAGTGCTAAGATTTTAGTTAATAATTACATTTCCCGAAAAACGGGACTGCAAAGGTAACTATTATTTTCAAATAAGCAAGTTTTTGATTATATTTGTCTTCCGACAGTGGAAGTCTCTTATGGACAAGATTGTAGTTCATCCCGAAATAGGCAGCATTCACCTCAAGAAGGTGCCCGGAGTGTCCGCCATAAGGATATCCGTACACCCGCGAAGGGGTGTCGTCGTGACTATGCCCTGGCTGACCCGCTACCCGGTGGCAATGAGGTTCGTCGAGAAGAACAGGGACTGGATAATCCGCAAGCAGGAGATGCAGCGCAGGAAATTCGACAGAGCCATCGAGCAGGGATGGACCATCCCCACCCCCGGTGACGGAGTCACGGTCTCCACTCTGAAACGGACCATACGCTTCGAGCAGTCGCCCGAACTGGTTCTTTTCCAGGGGGAGATACCCGTTGCGAAGAAGAGCCGCGTGACCTCAACTCGCCGCAGGACGCTGGAACAGACCGCCCCTATTATCACCATCCGCTCCAAGGGCGATGAAACCGTCATCACCTTCCCCGCAGATTTTCCCGCAAAGCCGGACCGCGAATCGCCGGAAGGTGTGCTTCTGAGTTCGGCGCTGCAGAAGATACTCCGCAAGGAGGCAAAGGAAGTCCTTCCCCGCAAGCTTGAAGAACTGGCCGGAAAGTTCGGATTCGAATACAACCGTCTGGCCATAAAGAACAATCTCACCAACTGGGGCAGCTGCTCGGCAAAGAGGAACATAAACCTCAACCTCCACCTGGTAAGGCTCCCCGAGGAGCTGATAGACTACGTGATCCTTCACGAGCTCTGCCATCTGGAACATATGAACCACGGCGATGAGTTCCACGCGCTTCTTGACAATCTCTGCGGAGGAAGGGAGAAGGAACTTTCAAGGGAACTCCGCAAGTACAGGCTCTATTAGTTACGCAATGACGACAGACAGACGCAGTTTCATAAAGACGCTGGGGCTATTCGGAGCCTCGGCGGCGCTTTTCAACCCGTCAAGCCTCTTCGCCCGCCGCACAGGGGACGAAAAGCCATCCGGCAGCCGGAAGATGCAGCTCGACTGGGAGGACTTCACCGGGATGATGAAATACACGTTCAACATCCACGGAAGTTCGCGAAGCTCCACACCGATAGTAATAACCCGCTTGAAATGGGACGGATACACAGGATACGGAGAAGCCTCAATGCCTCCCTACCTGGGCGAGACCCAGGCCTCCTGTCACGACTTCCTTCTCAAGGCGCGCGCCATACTCGACAGGTTCGACAATCCCTTCCTCATAGAGGACATAATCCGGGAACTTGATGCGGTCACTGCCAACAACACGGCCGCCAAGGCATCGGTCGACATCGCCCTGCACGACCTTGTGGGCAATATCTTCGGCCAGCCCTGGTGGAAGATATGGGGGTTCAACCCCGATGACACGCCCTACACCTGCTACACGATAGGATATGACAGGTCGGATGAAGTGGTCAATGAGAAGATCACCGAGGCCTCCTGGAACAAAATCATCAAGGTCAAGCTCGGTATGGGGGACAAGGAGGACCGCAGAATGATAAACCTCATCCGCCAGCGCGACTCCAGGCCCATAGTGGTGGATGCCAATCAGGGCTGGGACGACAAATACTACGCTCTCGACCTGATAGGATGGCTCAAGGAGCAGGGAGTTGAGATGGTTGAGCAGCCTATGGGCAAATACAGGCTCGACGACACAGCGTGGATCACTGAGCGCAGTCCGATTCCGGTCATAGCCGACGAATCCTGCCAGAGACTGACCGATATCCTCCGTCTGAAAGGCGTGTTCCACGGCATAAACATCAAGCTGATGAAATGTACCGGCCTTTGGGAGGCCCGCCAGATGATAACCCTCGCCCAGCAGAGCAATCTCAAGCTTATGGTGGGATGTATGACCGAGACGTCCGTGTCAATCAGCGCCGCGGCTCAGATCTCGCCCAAGATGAAATGGGCCGATCTTGACGGCAACGTTCTGCTGTCCAACGACTGTTTCGACGGAATGAAGCTCACCGACGGGCGCATTACGCTCGCCGACAGGCCCGGACTCGGGCTGACCCGCCGCAAAGGCGTGATTTCTTTGTAATAAACCTCACAATTACTATATTTGCGCCCGGAATTAAAAAACATACTATGAATTTAAGAGTTTTAAAGAAGGATATCGAATTCCTTACCAATGATTTCATTTCAGACTGCGTACTTTTCTCAGACCTTCATCCCGAAAGCAATGAAGAGGAAGTCAGGAAACTCATAGTTGAGGCAGTGGAAATGGCCAACGACCTTTTCGACCGCGCCAACCATCCCGAGAACAAGAAGGATGCAAAGGCAGTGAAGGCTCACTACAAAGCAATCTGCAGCGATTGCCAGAGCAGTCTCGACGCTCTTTACGAGAAGCTTTCAGGCCTCGTGAAGAACAAATAAATGAAAAGGACTCTCATATCCCTGCTCATTCTGGCCGGGTTCTGCCTGACGGCTGCGGCCCAGCAGCCCGGAATAGTCATCGGCAAGATCAGTCCCGACAGTTACAAAAAGAGCCAGGCGAGGGCAATGGTGACATCCAACCTCGTCCCGGAGGATATGAAGCAGTTCCATTCATTGCAGAACGCCATAGCCGGCACCCCGCAGGGAGCCGCTATGGTGTTTTTTATGGCCGTGGAGGCACTGCGCGCCGATGAGGTTATGGGGCGCAGCATGTATCTGGACAGCTGCCACGGCACCGCTGTAAACCGCATCGATGACGTCCTGGGGCTTCTCGGGGACGAGCGGTTCCCTTTCATCTACTACAAGGGTTCATCGAAAGCCAACAACTATACGCCGTCCGTCCCGTCGAGGATAGAAGTGACGGTCAGCAAAGAAAGTTATGACGGGGAGGACGGCTCGATTGTCCTCCGGCTCGTGACTGCGGGAGGTGAAATAAGGAGCATCACGGTACGTCAGGTACGAGGTTCCTTCAAAGTCATCGACTTCGATCTCAGTCTGTAGCGCAATAACGTTTTTTTTCTATCTTTGCCGGTTGAAAATTTATAGAGGTATAAATATGAACATTATCAAGAAGACAATCGAATTATCCGACGGAAGGATAATCGAGATCGAAACCGGCAAGCTTGCAAAGCAGGCTGACGGCGCCGCTGTTGTTCGGATGGGCGACACTATGCTCCTCGCCACCGTATGTGCGGCCAAGGAAGTCAAGGAAGGCACGGACTTTATGCCGCTCACCGTTGACTACAAGGAAAAATTCTATTCAGCAGGCCGTTTCCCCGGCGGTTTTATGAAAAGGGAAGGCAAGTCATCAGACTATGAGATTCTGATTTCACGTCTTATCGACCGTCCCATCAGACCCCTCTGGCCGGACGACTTCCACCTCGAGGTGTTTGTGAACGTCACTCTCATCTCGGCAGAACCCGACATCCAGCCCGATGCTCTGGCAGGCCTTGCAGCCTCCTGCGCGCTTGCAACTTCCGACCTCCCCTTCGGCGGCCCCATTTCGGAAGTGCGCGTATGCCGCATAAACGGCGAATTCAAGATCAATCCCAACTTCAGTGAAATGAAGGACAGCGACCTCGAACTGACAGTCGCCGCCACTGAAGAGAACATAATGATGGTTGAAGGCGAAATGAGCGAAGTCAGCGAGCACGATATGCTCGAGGCCATCAAGTTCGCCCACGAGGAGATAAAGAAGCACTGCCGCGTTCAGAAGGAACTTATGCACGAACTCGGCACCGATGTCAACAAGCGTGACTACCCTCACGACGTGGAAGACGAGGAACTCCGTCAGGCAGTTCACGATTTCTGCTATGACAAATGCTACGCTCTGGCAAAGGCCGCAAAGCCCAAGCACGAACGTGAGGACGGCTTCGTGGCCATCAAGGAGGAATTCCTCGCCACAATTCCCGAAGAGGAACTCGAGGAGAAGGCTCCCCTTGTTGAAAGGTACTACCACAACGAGGAGAAGGAGGCAATGCGCAATATGATTCTCGACGAGGGCATCCGTCTCGACGGACGCGTATGCGACCAGGTCCGCCCCATATGGTGCGAAGTGGGCTATCTGCCCCGCGCCCACGGTTCAGCAATCTTCACCCGCGGTGAAACCCAGTCGCTTGCGACCGTGACCCTCGGCACCAAGATGGATATGAAGGAGACTGACGAAGTGCTCATCCAGGACGACCAGCAGTTCGTTCTCCACTACAACTTCCCTCCCTTTGCAACCGGAGAGGCCAAATCGCAGAGAGGTGTCGGCCGCCGCGAAATAGGTCACGGCAACCTTGCCCTCCGCGCTCTCAAGCCGGTGGTTCCCCTCGCACCCGAAAATCCCTACGCAGTGCGCGTGGTTTCCGATATACTCGAATCCAACGGTTCATCGTCGATGGCTTCCGTATGCGGCGGCTGCCTCGCTCTGATGGACGCAGGCGTCAAGATCAAGAAGCCCGTAGCAGGTGTTGCAATGGGTCTGATCACCGATGCGGAACGTCCCAACGACCGTTATGCCATCCTCACCGACATACTCGGTGACGAAGACCACCTCGGCGATATGGACTTCAAGGTGACCGGTACAAAGGACGGTATCACCGCCACCCAAATGGACATCAAGGTTGACGGCCTCTCATACGCAGTCCTTGAACAGGCTCTCGAACAGGCACGCCAGGGCCGTATGCACATTATGGGCGAAATGATGAAGACCATCAGCGAACCCCGTGAGGACTACAAACCCTTCGTTCCCCGTATCGTCCAGATACGCATCGCTTCAGAATTCATCGGAGCGGTTATCGGCAAGGGAGGCGAAACCATCCAGAAGATGCAGAAGGAAACAGGCTGCACCATCACAATCACCGAAGAGCCCATCGCAGGAGCTACGGACGGCTCAACCGAAGGCGTTGTCGACATCTTCGGCACCGACAAGGGCTCTATGGACAAGGCTCTCGACTGGATCAAGGGTATCTGCGCAGTTCCCGAAGTCGGCCAGATTTATCACGGAAAGGTCGTTTCCACTCTTGAATTCGGCGCTTTCGTGGAGATACTCCCCGGCAAGGAAGGCCTGCTCCACATTTCCGAACTCGACTGGAGAAAGGTGGAGAAGACTGAGGACGTCGTCAAGGTCGGTGACGAAGTTGACGTCAAGCTCCTCGAGATAGACGCAAAGACCGGCAAGCTCCGTCTGAGCCGCCGCGCCCTCATAGAAAAGCCCGAAGGTTATGTGGAACCTGAGCGCAGGCCCCGTCCTGAAGGCCGTGGTGACCGCAACGACCGCCGTGGTGGTGACCGTGACCGTCGTGGAGGAGACCGCGACCGCCGTGGTGGTGACCGTGACCGCAGGAACGGCGAACGTCGTGGAGGCGAGCACAATGACCGCCGTCGCAACGGGCAGCCCGAACAGCCGGCACAGACTTCTGAAGAATAATATTCAGGAATTAAGGTAAAGGAGGCCGACCAAAAGGGTCGACCTCTTTTTTATATGAGCGGATCTCCGCAGAGGCAACTGCTGACCGCATTGCTGCGCATCCGTTCAACTGACATCAGAATTTGCTTCTCGATAATCTGCCAGGTCACAATGCCGATGGAGACCGACACGTTGAGGGAATGCTTAGTTCCGAACTGAGGGATCTCGATGCACTGCGAACTCATATCAACCACCTGCTGGTCGACTCCGCGCACCTCATTGCCGAAGACAAGGGCCAGCGGCTCCTTTCCATCCCACTCGAAACGGTCGAGCGTCGTGGAGTTCTCCGTCTGCTCCACGCTGACTATGCGGTATCCGCGGCGGCTGAGCGCTGAAACGGCGTCAAGCGTGCTGTCATAATATTCCCAGTCCATACTGAACTCGGCCCCGAGCGCCGACTTGTGGATTTCGGCTGTCGGAGGTACGGCGCAGATGCCGCACAGACATATCCCTTCGAGGCGGAATGAATCGGCAGTGCGGAAAGCGGAACCTATGTTATGCTGACTGCGTATGTTGTCAAGCACCAGCACCACGGGCAGCTTGTCGGCCTGCTTGAACTCCTCGACGGTCATACGTCCCAGTTCATCGTTGAAAAGTTTACGGAACATAACTTGTTGAATTATCCAAAATGCAATATCTTTGTAAAGGTAACAAAAAAACGAAAAACGATACCACCTATGAAACAGGACGTCACCATTCTTGAACTGATCAAACGCGAGGAAGAGCGCCAGATGCGCGGAATCGAACTCATTGCATCGGAGAATTTCGTCAGCCAGAACGTGCTGACAGCGCTCGGCTCTGTCCTCACCAACAAATATGCTGAAGGCTATCCCAACGCAAGGTATTATGGCGGATGTGAAGTTGTAGACCAGGTTGAACAGATAGCCATCGACCGTATCTGCCAGCTGTTCGATGCTGAGTATGCAAACGTCCAGCCCCACTCCGGAGCCCAGGCCAATATGGCCGTCTTTATGGCCTGCCTGAAGCCCGGTGACACCTTTATGGGTCTTGACCTCGCCCACGGAGGCCACCTGACCCACGGTTCCCCCGTAAACGTGTCAGGCAAGTGGTATCGTGCCGTAGCATACCACCTCAGCCCCGAGACCGGTCTGGTGGATTATGATGAAATGGAACGCATAGCCCTGGCTGAGAAACCCAAGCTCATAGTAGGCGGCGCATCGGCATATTCCCGCGAATGGGACTGGGAACGTATGCGCAGTATCGCGGACGAAGTGGGCGCTGTTTTCATGGTGGATATGGCCCACCCTGCCGGACTTATTGCCGCAGGTCTGCTCAAGAACCCCGTGAAGTATGCGCATATCGTGACTTCAACCACCCACAAGACCCTCAGAGGCCCTCGCGGAGGCGTCATCCTCATAGGCAAGGATTTCGACAATCCCTGGGGAATCACCACGCCCAAGGGCGAAATCAAGAAGATGTCCGCAATCATCAACTCCAGCATCTTCCCCGGTACACAGGGAGGCCCTCTGGAGCACTGCATAGCCGCAAAGGCCGTGGCCTTCTATGAAGCCCTCCAGCCCGAGTTCAAGGATTACCAGATTCAGGTGCGCGACAACGCGCGGGCTATGGCCGAGGCTTTCATAGCCAAGGGCTACAAGATCATATCCGGCGGCACTGACAACCACCTGATGCTCATCGACCTTCGCACCAAGTTCCCCGACCTGACCGGCAAGGTGGCTGAAAAAGCCCTTGTGAAGGCAGATATCACTGTCAACAAGAATATGGTCCCCTTCGACAGCCGTTCGGCATTCCAGACTTCCGGCATACGCGTCGGCACCCCCGCCATCACTTCGCGCGGGTTCGTGGAGAAGGATATGCAATGGATAGTGGAGATGATAGACAAAGTCCTCTCCGACCCTGAGAACGAGTCGAACATCGAATACGTACGCAACCAGGTCAATATGCGTATGAACGGGCTTCCGCTCAACAACTGGTAGACTTTTTACTGCTTACTTAAAGGAATCTTTCCGCATCTGAATTGCGCAGGACTTCATAGATGGACTCTATGGCCGAATCGGCCGGCCCGTCCGGATCTATGAGTTTGGCCCTGCTGTATGCGGCTATGGCGTCGCTCCACATTCGGTTGCGTCTGAAAAGGCCGCCGAGCAGACACCACGCCTGAGCGTTGTCAGGCTCCCGGCGCAGGAGTTCCTGAAGGGTCTCGTACGCCTGGTTGACATTGTTGCTGCAGAGCATCCGCTCTATTTCAATGATGCTTCCGGCCATACGGGAGTTCTATACGAGTCCTGAGAAGCCCATAAATGCAAGGGCAAGGATACCTGCGGTGATCAGGGCGATGGGAGTTCCCTTGAAAGCCTTGGGGACCTTGTTGAGATCCAGCTGCTCGCGAAGGCCGGCGAATATGATCAGCGCCAGGCCGAAGCCGAGGGCGCAGGCCACCGAATAGACAACCGACTCTCCCAGATTCAGCATATGCTCGACACCGCCGAAGGTGAAAGTCTTGGTCACGACCATTATGGCCACGCCGAGAACGCAGCAGTTGGTGGTGATAAGGGGAAGGAATATGCCCAGGGCCTGATAGAGCGCGGGGCTGATTTTCTTGAGAATGATCTCTATCATCTGCACGAGCGCGGCGATGACAAGTATGAAACTTACCGTCTGCAGGAATCCGAGATTCAGAGGATTGAGCACGTAGGACTGAAGCAGGTAGGTGCAGAGTGTGGAGAGCGCCATCACGAAAGTGACCGCCAGCGTCATACCCACCGCGGTGGAAGTCTTCTTGGACACACCCAGGAAGGGGCATATGCCGAGGAACTGCGAAAGTACGATATTGTTTACGAATACCGCGGATATGATGATTATCAGATATTCCATATGCTATGCCTTTTTGAATAATTTGTTGAACAGGACGATAAGGTATGCCAGCACGATGAACGCGCCGGGTGCGAGGATGAAGGCGAGCGCTCCGTCACCCTGCCAGAGGTTGAATCCGAAAGCGGTGCCGCTTCCGAGAATCTCGCGGACAAGGCCGAGAACCGTAAGAGCGCAGGTGAAACCGAGACCTATTCCGAGACCGTCCAGAGCGGAATCTGTCACACCGTTCCTGTTGGCGAACGCCTCGGCTCTGCCAAGCACGATGCAGTTCACGACTATCAGAGGTATATAGAGGCCCAGCGTTGCATAGAGATCAGGAACGAAGGCCTGCATAAGGAACTGCAGGACGGTGACGAAAGCCGCTATTATGACAATATAGCAAGGTATCCTGACCTTGTCGGGAATAAGTCCGGCCACGGCCGAGATTGCCATATTGGAAAGTATGAGGACAAACATTGTGGCAATACCCATACCCAGGCCGTTGATGGCGGAAGTGGTCGTACCCAGCGTGGGGCACATACCGAGCATAAGGACAAACGTGGGGTTTTCCTTTATCAGGCCTTTTGTAACTATACTGAATTTTCCCATAACTATTCTATTACAGAGTCAGAAATTGCATCGAACGCCGCCCTGGCATTCGAAAGTGCGTCACAGACCGCACGTGAAGTGATGGTTGCGGCGGTGATTGCATCGACATCGCCACCGTCTTTCCTTACGGAGAGCCTCTTCACGGAAGGGTCGAATCCGGCGAACTGCGCTCGGAAACCTTCCGGATCGTCAATCTTGGCCCCCAGCCCCGGAGTCTCGGAATGGGAGATGACGGAAGTGCTGTTGATGACACCGGATGCATCGAAGCCTACCATCAGCTTGACTGCTCCGCCAAAGCCTTTGGATGATGACGTCTCGACGGCGTATCCCACCACTTCTCCGTTCATAGTGGCCGTGTAGTAGCGGTACTGTGTGCCGGACACCTCGACGGTCGAGGGGCTTTCGGAAGGATTGTTGTCAAAATCGGGCACCACCGCACGGATGGCGTTATTTATCTTCGCAGCTTCGGCAGCCGCAATGGGCTCTTCGGTAATCACGTAGACTACGCCCAGGAGGGCCGAACATAC
Source organism: Bacteroidales bacterium (assembly GCA_045600965.1). GTDB lineage: Bacteria > Bacteroidota > Bacteroidia > Bacteroidales > UBA932 > RGIG6374. Next base: position 24,891 of record JAZRYW010000060.1, read on the forward strand.
CAGGCAGATGACGCCCAGCACTATGACCATATTCTTGAAACTTGACTGCTTTGCCATTGCTATATCCTCCCGTAACGTTTTTGATGGAATGCCTTGTTGATGAGCGGGACGAACGCGTTCATAATCAGTATCGCGAACGAAACGCCTTCAGGATATGCTCCGAAGAAACGGATCAGCATCGTGATGAGTCCTATTCCAAGTCCATATACTATGCATCCCGTATTGCTCATGGGGGAGGTCACGTAATCGGTTGCCATAAAGATGGAGCCGAGAAGCACACCGCCGGTCAGCAGATTGAACAGGGGGTCAGTATAGGTTGAAGGGTCGCAGAGCCAGAATATGAGCGAGAACACTGCCACGGCAGCCCATATCGAAAGGGTGATATGGGGACGTATGACACGTCTGCAGAGCAGGAAGATGAAGCCCGCGAGCAGCGCAAGCGCCGAAATCTCACCCGCAGAGCCCCCGACGTTGAAGAAGAGTGTCTGCAGATAGTCCGTACCGGAAACGGCGTCCACCCCACCCTCGTTGAAACGGCCCAGGAGCGTCGCTCCGGAGAACGCGTCGATGTTGGAAGGGTTGATGAAACCTTTGGTGACAGTCCAGTCGGTCATATACGTGGGGAACGATATGAGCAGGAATACTCGCCCGGCAATCGCGGGGTTGAAGACGTTCTGTCCCAGCCCGCCGAAGGTCATCTTCACCACGCCTATGGCCATCACCGCACCGATTACGACCACCCACCAGGGAGTTGAAGGGGGAAGGTTGAGCGCCAGCAGCAGACCGGTAAGCGCTGCGGAGCAGTCGCAGACCGTCGATGGCCTGTGAAGCAGGAATTTGGTTATCACCCACTCCAGAAGCACGCAGGAGGCGATGCTCACTGCGAGTATCAGAAGTTCGGAAAGCCCGTAGAAAAGGATGGATACCACGGTCGCGGGCAGAAGGGCCAATATCACGTCACACATAAGGGCGTGAGTGCTTGCCTTCGAGTGTATATGGGGGCTTGGAGATACCAGTATGTTGTTCATATCTTTACTGTTTAGGTCGTGATTTGATTATTTTCATCACTTCGCCCTTCGCGGGACGGATAAGGTCCAGCAGAGGAAGTCCGGCAGGGCAGCTGTACAGGCAGCATCCGCATTCGATGCAGTCGTGCACTCCGGCCTGTTCGAGTTCGTCGTAGCGGTCTCCGGCTTCAGCCAGCCTGTAGAGCTGGAAAGGCTCGAGCCCCATCGGGCAGGCCTGCGCGCACCTTCCGCAACGTATGCAGGCGGACATTTCACGGCGTTTGGTCTGCTTTTCGGTCAGATAGAGGATGGATGACGAGCCTTTGACTGTGGCGGCGTCGAGGTTGGCGATGGCCTTGCCCATCATAGGACCGCCGCTGACAAGTTTTGCGGCCTCCTGCGGTATCCCGCCGGCATATTCGGCGATATATGAAAGAGGTATGCCTATCCTGTAGAGGTAGTTGTGCTGGCGTTCCGCATCCAGACAGTCGCCGGTAACTGTCAGCACGTTGGATATCAAAGGTTTATGCTTCTGGACAGCCTCATATACGGCAAGTGCGGTGGCAACGTTCTGCACCACGGCGCCCACATCGATGGGGAGGCCCATCGACTTCACTTCCCTGCCCATAACGGCATTGATGAGCTGCTTTTCACCGCCCTGAGGATATTTCTTCTTCAGGGGAAGCACCTCTATGCCGTCGTATCCGGCGCAGGAAGCCTTGAGTTCCGCCAGGGCAGACTTGACTGAGGTGATAGCCTGAGGTTTGTTGTCCTCTATGCCCACCACGCAGCGGCATCCGCCGAGGACCTGCTTCATTATGGCGGCGCCTATGACTATCTCCTTCGGGCGTTCCAGCATTATGCGGTAGTCGCTTGTAAGGTATGGCTCACACTCCGCGCCGTTGATTATCAGGCATTCCGCCTTCTTCCCGGGAGGCGGGGCAAGTTTCACGTGAGTGGGGAAGGTGGCTCCTCCGAGGCCGACCACTCCACAGGTCTTTATTGCTTCGAGGATGGCTGCGTTGTCGGAAGGGATGTCAGTAACCAGAGTGTCGGTGGTGTCTATTCCATCAGCCCACCGGTCACCTGAAACTTCTATCTCGATATGTGTCATCATATTGCCGGCGAGGTCCTTGCGTGGTGCAATGGCCTTCACGGTGCCACAGACGGGCGAATGTACGAAAGCTGAAATGAAACCGGCCGGTTCGGCTATCACCTGGCCTGTCTTCACGGCATCGCCGACGGCTACAACCGGCTTTGCGGGCGCACCGAGATGCTGGGCCATTGAAACGTATACGGTCTGAGGCAGGGGCAGGGTCTCGATTGCGCAGTCGCGCGAGATCTTGCTGTCATTGGGGTGGACACCGCCTATCGAAAAAGTCTTCTTCATATTATGCCTCCTTCTTTTCTTCTGTATTCACCTCTGCGCCGGCGGCAGGCCTGACAGGGAAGTTCACGGCGTGGATTGCTCCGGTAGGACATTCGTCCACACATTTCCTGCAAAGCTTGCAGAGGTTGAAATCAACGTAAGCCAGATTGTTCTCGACGGTGATGGCGCCGAACGGACAAACCTTGGCGCATTTTCCGCAACCGATACAGGCGGCCTTGCAGGCCTTGCGCGCCACGGCTCCCTTTTCGACATTGCGGCACATAACGCATACGCGACGGTTCTTCGGGCCGGCGAAACGCAGCTCGATAAGGCTCTTGGGGCAGGCCTTGGCGCAGGAGCCGCAGCCCGTGCATTTCGACTCATCCACTTCGGGAAGGCCGGTTGCCGGATTGATGGATATCGCACCGAAACTGCAGGCGGCAACGCAGTCGCCGTATCCGGCGCAGCCCCACTTGCAGCCGGTTTCACCCGAATAAAGCCCGGAAACAACCTTGCAGGACTTGTATCCGTCATACACAGATGTCCTGGGGCGGTTCTCGATACTGCCGCTGCAACGCACAACAGCCACTTTCTTCTGCTGCTGCGTCACTTCACGGCCAAGGGCGACGGCCACCTTCGACATCACTTCGTTGCCTCCCACGGGGCAGAAATGCCCTTCGAGCGAACTGTCCTTGACAGCGGCATCAGCAAATGCGTGGCATCCTGCATAACCGCAGCCGCCGCAGTTCGCGCCGGGAAGAAGCTTCTCCACGACATCGATGCGGGGGTCCTCCTCCACTTTGAACTTCTGTGAAACGAAATAGAGCACCACCGCCAGGACAAGACCGATGACGGTCAGGCAGACAATGGTGTAGATTACAATGTTGCTCATATGCTACAGTTTTATCCTGAAAACAAATTCACCCTCAAGGCGATGTCTCATCAGGTAGATGACCGAAAAGTAAACGGCGGCGGCAGCAACTGACACCAGCGCCGAAAGCGGTTCGCTCACCCCGAGGAAAAGCAAAGATAGCAATAATATCAATAGGATTGCCAACGGGACCGCATAAGAAATGACCACAGCCTTCACTGCGAGGCGTTTTTCCATCAGGACAGTCACTTTCGAGCCGACAGACGGGGCCTCTCCGTAAAAGCGGGCCTCAACGGTCTTCACCTTCAGGTCGGCGGCAGTGCAGGCCGATCTTGCGTGACAGGCCGAGCAGGCGGAACGGTTCAATATCTCGACGGTTGCATATCCGTCCCCGACAGCCTTCACCACACCCTCGTGTGAAACACTGCCGCCGTCCATCAGTCGGAGATTTTGGAAGTGAGCGCGGCAGAGCCCTCTATGGACTGGAGACGTCCGTTTATGGAACCTACGCGTATGGGAAACGTGAAGAACATCGGTGCGGAGGCATCGTCGTCAGAAAACCATACTATCACGTCGTCGTCACCCTTGAACACGTCGGTATTGATGGAGATGTCGTTCGTGCCGGAATCATCCACCGTGTCGGCGCGCTTGGTTATCGACACGCCTATCCTGTTGCAGCGGAAAGTGCCCAGGCCCTTGATTTTCTTCTCTTCGGTGCCCCTGTAACGTATACGCAGGTCATAAAGGGTCCTGTCGGAACAGGCTGTGCGGTAAATAGTGTTATTCTTCACATATCCGATGTCAAGAGATCGCATATAGTAGATTACGTTCACGACATCGCTTACCTCCGTTCCAAAGGCCATAGTCGTGTCGAGAGGGGGACGGGATGACTTCCTCATCGACAGGTCGCAGGTGCCGTCACCCTTCCAGGTGTGCGTGCAGTCGGCGGTGTACTTGCCCTCACTGACCTTCTTATGAAACTTGGCCGGGTTCATACGGCTGTCGAACCACGCCTCGTACACGTCCCTTACGCGGAAGAAATTGTCATAGAAGGGATATGTGCAGGCGCTTACCGAAATATGATAGTTCCTGTCATTGTCCGTACCGTTGCAGGACGTTGTTGCGACCACCTCTCCGATATCGGCGCTGAATCCGCACCTGTAGTGCAGCACCAGTGTCATCTTCTCTCCGTCAGAGAAAGGTATGGAGGATATGGTCTGTGCATCTGACAGCAGAGGCAACAGCATCACTGCTGTGGTGGCAATGGTCGTGAGGAGATTCTTCATAAGGTGATATTTTGCCTATACGGGGTCAAAACCCGTGCCGTCAGGAAAATCGTAGCCGGCGCCACCCGGGAAATCCCCGAAATTGCCGCGCGATTCGAAACTCCGGTACTGCAAGTCATCACCTTCAGGCCGGTTGTCCGACGTGACATCAAGATATTCCCTGTCGACAAACTTGATCTCCTGTGAAAGGAAGGTCATCTTCACGTCACCCACCTTGCCGTTACGATGCTTTGCGATGATGATGTCCGCGTCTCCGGAGGAAGACTTGTCAAGACCGTAATATTCGGGGCGGTTTATGAAAATAACGATATCGGCATCCTGCTCGATGGCGCCTGATTCGCGGAGATCCGACAGCATCGGACGGCGGTCACCTCCACGGGTCTCAACCTGACGGGACAGCTGCGACAGCGCTATTATCGGAACATTGAGTTCCTTGGCGATGGATTTCAGGGAACGCGATATGTGTGCGACTTCCTGCTCACGGAGGCCCTTGAGCTCCGGAGGCCCGGTCATCAGCTGCAGGTAGTCGATGATTATGGCCTTTATATGGGAATTGGCCACCAGGCGGCGGGCCTTGGACCTGAATTCGAATATCGAAAGGGACGGCGTGTCATCTACCCAGAGGGGCGCGCTCGACAGGGCGCCTATCGAATCGTTCAGACGCTCCCACTCGGCGTCGTCAAGCTTGCTTCCGCCGCGTATCTTCTCGGCTGAAAGGCCCGTTTCGCTGACGAGGATACGTTTCGCCAGCTGCAGGGCGGACATTTCCAATGAGAAGAACGCCACCGGGACATTATGGTCGACGGCCATATTGCGGGCCATATTCAGGACGAACGCCGTCTTTCCCATAGAAGGGCGGGCGGCTATTATGACAAGGTCTGAAGGCTGCCATCCGAGAGTCATGCTGTCAAGGCCCGAATAGCCGGAAGGGACACCGCTGAGCCCATCGGTTCTGGCCTGGGCCTTCTCTATGTCATCGAGAGCGTTGCCGATTATCTCCCTGATGGAGTATGTCTCGCTCTTCATATTCTTCTCAGCGAGAGTGAAAATCTTCTGCTGAGTGTTCTGAAGCAGGTCGTCAACCGGCAGGTCGTCGTCGAATGCGCTGCGCTGCACCCCGTACGATATCTCTATGAGCGAACGCTGTATATATTTCTGGAGCAGGACCTTGCAGTGATACTCCACGTGAGTGGCGGCGCCTATCTTCAGCGAAAGCTGGGTGAGGTAGTGGGGACCGCCCACAATGTCGATGTCTCCTGACTTGGTCAGCTCGTCCGTGACCGTGAATATGTCAACGGGGTCGTGACGGGAAGCAAGGTCAACGATGGCCCTGTATATCTTCTGATGCGCTTCCTTGTAGAAGCAGTCTGAGGAAAGCAGGTCGACCACGTCGGATATTACATCCGGCTCGATGAGCAGAGCGCCCAGCACAGCCTCCTCGATATCGATGGCCTGAGGCGGCTTGCGCCCCATTTCCACACCGATATTGTCGAGGTTGACAGGTTTCCTGCTCCCCGCTGCGGCCTGTTTCTTTGCCATAGGTCAGATTATTCTTCGTCCTGAGCGAACTTGGAGCTGACCAGAATGCGTCCGCAGTACTCGCAGACGATGATCTTCTTGCTCAAGTTGATGTCAAGCTGGCGCTGAGGGGGTATCTTGTTGTAGCAGCCGCCGCAGGCGTCGCGCTCCACGGTCACTACAGCCAGGTGGTTGTGGGCGGCAGCGCGCACACGGTCATATGCGGAGAGGATTCTGGGGTCGAGCCTTGAAGCCAGTTCCTCGTGACGGGCATTGAGAACTTCCTCCTCCTTTGATGTTTCCTCAATAATCACGGAGAGTTCCTCCTTCTTGGCGACCAGTTCGTTGCCAAGAGTTTCGAGTTCTGTCCTGGATGCAGCCAGAGCGGCCGTCTTCTCTTCCAGAAGAGCCTGATTGAGGCCTATTTTCCTGGTCATACTGGTCACGGTCAACTGCTGGAACTCTATCTCCTTGCTGAGTGAATCGAATTCGCGGTTGTTCTTGACCTTCTCCTGCTGCTGCTGGTATTTTTCGATGGCCAGGTTGCTTTCCTCTATCTGTGCCCTGCATCCGGCAATCGCACTTTCAGCCGTGGCAATGTCCCCGGTCAGATTAGCGATGCGGGTCTTCAACCCCTCGATACTGTCTTCAATATCCTTGACTTCATAGGGAAGTTCACCCCTGAGGAGGCGGATCTTTTCAATCTTCGTGTCAGTCTGCTGTATCTGGTAGAGGACGCGAAGTTTTTCTTCCATAGGCACGTCACCTTCAGTCATTGACTTCGATACGGAGACAAAGGTCTCGCGCTGGTCAACGGGTGCTGCCGCTGCTGTTTTCTTTTTTGTAGCCATATTCTGCTTACCGGTAAAATATTGGATTGTTATAACTTGCTTGGGTATATGGGTTGCAAATGTAGGCAAATTTTCCGTAATTGCTGCGACAATCTTTTCAACAATGTCAACTTGCCTGCCTCAAACAGTGATTACAGGGATTCGTATACCTGGAGCAGCCTTGTGCGTATGTCATTGAGCCGGGAAACGACTTCGAAGGTGCGGTCCACGCCGTCCTGATTGTCGCTGAAGCGCTTTGCCACCCCGTCCAGAGTCATTCCGCGCTCCTTGACGAGATAGTGGATAATCTTGAGGTTCTTCACGTCCTTTGCCGTGAAGAGACGGTTTCCCTTGGCGTTTCGGGCGGGTTTGACTATCTGAGGGAACTTGTCGGCCCAGAATCTCACGAGGGAAATGTTCTCGCCGAGCATTTCGGCCACCTCCCTGATGGTGTAGTAAATCTTTTCAGGTACGAACTCCTTGTAAGGCATAGTATACTCAAGTTTCGCAAGTATTTATATCGTTGATAATCAAAGTGAAGTGAGAACTTGCGAAACTTTTCCCCACCGCACTTTCTTATTTTTTGTCCCCATCCCTGAATCCCTTCCCCGGGGAAGGGACTTTTCCAACGGCCTGA
>JAZRYW010000061.1:0-10584 GCA_045600965.1 Bacteroidales bacterium
GGCGAAATAAAGATGTCTCATCTGCCAGTTATTATGATTCCCGATATCAAAGTTCTTATTGCCAACATCATCCTTGCGGCCTTTGGTGTCTATTTTTTAACAAGACAAAGTAATTCCCATTTCTCGGATTGAGCCTTTGAGTACACGCAATATTTAGGTTTTTGACAAAGAAGAAGGCTCCATCAATTTCTTGATGAAGCCTTGCTCCGCTTCGGGGACTTGAACCCAGGACCCCCTGATTAACAGTCAGGTGCTCTAACCAACTGAGCTAAAGCGGAATTTTCGAAAGATGCACCGGGCATCGTTTCGGACTGCAAAAGTAGGACATTTTTACATTTATGCAAAAGATTTCTTAAAAAAATTTAACTTTGTGAACGATTTGGACGGTATGGATGTAAATCTGCTGGCGATATTGCTCAAGGAGGTGATTTTGGAGCACGACAAGGTGGCCTTCGGGCCGCTTGGTTCCTTTATGGCGGAGCTTATGCCGGCCAGCGTGTCTGACAGAGGCACCGTGATAAACCCTCCTTACCGTCGTCTTTATTACCGTCACAACGAGAAGAGCGGCGACACTCTTCTGCTTGACGCATTTGCAAGGCACGAGGGGCTGTCCCGCGAGATGGCCTCCGAGCAGCTCGCGGCATTCATACGCGCTTTCAGGGACGAACTCAACCGTGAGAAGACACTGGTCATCCCGGGAATAGGGAGGATGAGGGCAAACGCATCGAACGAGTATTTCCTCATCGCTGACCGCGATCTGGACATCTATCCGGACGGATACGGTCTCGGCCCCATCAATATGAAGGTCATAAGGAAGGACGAGCCTGAAGATCCCGCCCCCGAGGCTGCATCCGCATCTGAGGCGCCTGAGGCGCCGATTCCGGCCGTCACTCTTGAACTTGATGAGGAGCCCGTGCCCCAACCGGTACCGGAACCTCAATCAGAGCCGGCGCCTGAGGCTGACCCCGCACCTGAATCTGACTCCGCACCGGAACCTGACTCCGCATCCGCACCCGAACCGGAGTCGGAGCTCCCGGAGGATGCGCTGCCTTATGACACCCTTGAAGAGGATGAACGCCGCGGATCCCACACTGCGCTTTGGATAACATTGGCCGTGGCGCTGGCCGCAGTGGCATTCTGTGCCGCAGTTTACATATTCCGCGATGCCCCTTGGGTGTGGAGACTTCTCTACAGCGCCGAAGAACTTGAACTCCTCGGCAGATAGCCATTATGATTGACAAGGCCACAGTTGACAGGATACTCGACACTGCCAGGATTGTCGATGTGATAGAGGATTTCGTCACTCTCAAGCGGCGGGGGGCCAATTACATAGGCCTGTGCCCCTTCCATCAGGACCGCAATCCGTCGATGTACGTATCTCCCTCCAAAGGCATCTTCAAGTGCTTTGCCTGCGGCAAGGCAGGCAGCGCGCTGTCATTCGTGATGGAGCACGAGCACCTGAGTTATCCGGATGCGCTCCGCTATCTGGCAAAGAAGTACAACATAGAGGTTGAGGAATCCGAGGAGACCGATGAACAGAAGGCCAGCCGCCTGCGCTACGAGAGTCTTCAGATTGCATCGGCCTATGCGCAGAAGTTCTTCGAGGACACCCTTTGGAACACCGAGCGCGGCAGGTCTGTCGGCCTGCAGTACTTCCGTGAAAGGCAGTTCTCCGACGAAACCATACGGAAGTTCGGCCTGGGATTCTCTCCCGACGGGCGCAGTGAATTCCTGCGTAATGCCACTTCCGCCGGCTACAAGCAGGACGTGCTGGTAGATGCCGGCCTTTGCTATGTACGCGACAACGGAGAGGTTGTGGACCGCTTCTTTGACCGCGTGATGTTCCCCATACACTCGCTCAGCGGCAAGGTGATTGCCTTTGGAGGCCGCACCCTGCGCAGCGACAAGACACTGGCGAAATACGTCAATTCTCCAGAAACCGACATATATCACAAGAGCAACACCCTTTACGGGCTCTTTTTTGCCAAGACTGCCATATCCAAGGCAGACAGGTGCTATATGGTGGAGGGCTATGCCGATGTCATATCTATGCACCAGAGGGGCATAGAGAATGTGGTGGCCTCCAGCGGAACCGCGCTGACGGTGGAGCAGATCAACCTCATCAAGCGCTTCACTTCCAATATGACCATCATCTACGACGGTGATGCCGCCGGCATAAAGGCCGCCCTGCGCGGTATCGATCTCGTGCTGGAGCAGGGAATGAACGTGAAGGTTGTATTGCTTCCCCCCGACGAGGATCCTGATTCATTCGCAAGGACCCACTTCAAGGACGAGGTGATGGACTACATAAATGCGAACGAGAAGGATTTCATAGGTTTCAAATGCCAGCTGTATGCCGATCAGATGGCATCAGACCCTCTGCGCCGCTCGCAGATAATCAACGATATCATAGGTTCGGTTGCGGTCATACCGGACCCGGTGACCCGCAATGTCTACATAACATCCGTCTCACAGGAATTCGGCCTGCAGCAGGATGCCGTGTTTGAAACGGTCAAGACCATACGAGCCAGGAAACTCGAGCGTGTCACAGCTGAACGCGCAAGGGAGGAATCCCGTATTGCTGCGGATCCCAATGTTCCGGTGCAGGAGCCTGTCGCTGCGGACATCACCGACAACTCCATCGCACCCAACGAGCGTGAACTGCTCTATTACCTGATCCGCTACGGATTCAACGTGCTTCATAAGGTGGAGAATATGGTATACGGCGCCGAAGTCGCGCAGGAGCCGACAGTAGCGTCATATATACACTCTTCGCTCGAGGAAGACGGACTGCACTTCATAAACCCGCTCTACAGGCGCCTTTATGAGGAATATTATTCGGTTGTCGGCCCGTATATGCGCAATGACCTTACCCGGGACCGGCGAGATGCCGCAGGCAGGGCGGTGATAAAGCATTTCATAGACGGCACGGACCGCGAAGTGGCCCGAACGGTGATAGATCTCATAGAGGATGTCTACCAGCTGACGGTCAAGAAATATCAGGAGTCACTCGTACCCGAGGAACAGCTGCTCTCGTTCTCTGTTCCCAAGGCTGTGCTGCTTTACAAGCTCCGCAGGATGGAGATGGCCTCCCGCGAGGCTACCGAGCAGCTCCGGGTGGCCCAGCACAATGGCGACACCGAGATGCAGAAGTCTCTTATGCGCCGCATACAGATATTGATGAAAGTACGTAACAGTCTTGCAAAAGCGATAAACAGATGGTAGACTCTATGGTGGCAGAACTGATCCTTTCATTCACAGTCGGGTTCCTTGCAGCCTGCCCGGTTGCTTTTTTCGTGGTGCGAAGCATCCTCAAAAGGGTGGAAAAACGGCACTCTGACGAAGTGTCGCTCCGTGAAACGGTGCACAAGGACGCTATGGACACCTTGCAGACCCGGTTCGACGAGACCGTGGCCAAGGTCAGCGCACAGGTGCGCTCCGACACCGACCAGATGCTCAAGACGAGGCAGAAGGAATTCGCCGAGACAAGTGGGAAAAGCATAGACAGCATAGTCAATCCTTTGAAAGACAATATTGTACAATTGCGTAAGGCAATGGAGGATGAAAGCCGTGCCCAGGCAGAGCGCAACGGGGAGATGCGTCAGCGCATAGCCAGCCTTCTGGAACACAGCGATGCGGCCCGCAAGAGCGCCGATGAACTGGCCGCCGCCTTCAAGCACGGCAACAAGATGCAGGGTGACTGGGGCGAGACCATCCTTGAGGAACTGCTTTCCGCACAGGGTCTCACCAAGGGAATCCATTTCGATACGCAGGCGGTCATCCGCGATGCGGAGGGAGTCCCTGTACGCAATGAGGACGGCTCGTTGCTGCGTCCTGATGTCATCCTTCACCTCGACGAGCGCAGGGATGTGATAATAGACTCGAAGGTGTCGCTCACGGCCTATGTGGATTATGTCAATGCCGAGAATGAGGCAGACAGGCAGAACTTCCTCAAGATGCACGTAGCCAGCCTCAAGCAGCACGTCAAGGAACTGTCCGCAAAGGATTACGCCGGATATGTGCAGCCTCCCAAGGTCTCCGCGGGATATGTCATAATGTTCGTGCCTAACGTCGGAGCCCTATGGACTGCTCTGAATGCGGAGCCGGATCTCTGGCGCAGAGCGGCTGAGAAGAATGTCTATATCGCTGATGAACAGAGCCTTTTCGGCGCACTGAAGATAGTCAGCCTCACCTGGACGCAGGTTTCGCAGGCACGCAACCACGAGAAGGTTTATGAACTTGCCGCCGAGATGATAGACAGGGTGGGGCAGTTTATGGAGAGGTATCAGGCCGTGGGAAAGGCCATTGACAAGGCCCGCGAGGAATATGACAGCGCAATGAAGAAACTCTCGCCCCAGGGGCAGAGCATACTCAATACATCTGATAAACTTCTCAAACTGGGAGCGCGCAACAGCGACAGGCACCCGGTCAAACAAATTGAATCTAACTCTTAAAACTAAAATTATGTCAAACAAGTACACAGGTACCCAGACCGAAAAAAATCTGGAAGCAGCATTTGCAGGCGAATCACAGGCCCGCAACAAATACACCTATTTTGCATCAAAGGCAAAAAAAGAGGGTTTTGAACAGATTGCAGCTCTTTTCCTGAAGACTGCAGACAATGAGAAGGAGCACGCAAAGCTCTGGTTCAAGGAGTTGAACGGAATAGGAAGCACCGCGGAGAACCTCGCGGCAGCCGCAGACGGGGAAAATTTTGAATGGACCGATATGTATGAAGGTTTTGCGAAGACTGCTGAAAAGGAAGGCTTCCCCGAACTTGCAGCAAGGTTCCGTCTTGTAGCTGCGATTGAAAAACATCACGAAGAACGCTATCGCGCTCTTCTGAAGAACGTGGAGACTGCTGAAGTGTTCAAGAAGTCATCCGTGAAGGTATGGGAATGCCGCAACTGCGGACATATCATCGTAGGTGAATCCGCTCCCGAAATATGCCCTACCTGCAAGCATCCTAAGAGCTATTTCGAAATCAATGCCGAAAACTACTAGGAGCCGGATGAGAAGACTTGTCATAATTGCATTTGCAGCGATGCTTTCAAGCATCGCCGCAAATGCTCAGACCATTTATGGACAGTCCGGCCCGGAGCAGCAGATTGCTTCTGTCAACAAGGCAGTCACTGTCGATGCTGTCTGGAACAGCAAGCACGTTGACCTTCTGGACTTCGAGAACAAGCTCCTGGACAGGCGCAAGACTGCCCTGATCCTTTCGATTGCAGGTGCGGGCGTCTCGTCCATCGGAGCCTCATTGGGCATCGGGGAGTCTGAGGTTGGCGCCACCCTCACCATAGTCGGCGGCCTTGCAACCCTAACCGGCGGTGTCTGGTTTCTTGTCAATGAGTTCAAGCTCATCAACTGTCAGAAGAAGATCAACAGTCATCTGACGTTGAGATACACTCCGACTTCCATAGCCTTGACATTCTGAAAATCAAGCCCCGGCCTGTGTCGGTTTTTTTTACTTTGCGTCCGCCGGGTGGACGTGAGTCTCAATGGATGAAAAAGGGAGCCACAGTGATGTAGCTCCCTTCAATTAATATGTAATTGACTTGTTATATTACATCTGTAACGAGGCGGACACTGAAGCCATAATAGCGGTAGAGTTCTATTCCGAGCTGACAGGCGTACTGATTGAAGAATACGTAGTACGCGAAGTCTTTGTCTTTTGAAGATGAATACCAATAGCTGCCCGTGCTATCGACGGTGAGACTGGAATTCCGGCGGGAGCCTGCAGCGGGAAGGCAGACAAGACCGGCAGCCTCGGCAGTTGTCCAAGTAGAAACATCGTATGATTCAGCAATCTCACCAGTGAAATTGTCCGGTGCCAGAACCAGACAATTCTCATTCTCACATACCTTGACTTTGCACTTGTATTTCCCCTTTCTGATATTTTCATCACCATTCCTGTTTATCAGATACTTCCACTCCTCTGCGGAAAGTGTGCGGTATTGGCCGGTCACACCATTCACAGTAAAATCAGCCTTGGCGGTTTCTGTTGTCGCGTTGGTGAAGAATACGTCGCCTGCAACCGCACTGTTATCTTTGTAAGAATCGGCATAGGCTATGGAAGCGGTTTTGCTCCAGAAGAAATGGCTTACGTGAGATGAATTCCAACTGCTTTGGAAGTCATACTGATTGGCCTCGAACTCAAATGAATCGCCATCCCAATAAAGGTTACCCTTGGAGAAGTAAACCTTCTTGCCGTCAGCATTTACTGTGAATGCACCTTTAAGCGCACCGTCTGGAAGAACAGCGACATACACCGGCACGAACTCCGTCGTGTAGTCAGAGATGCCGTTCTTGATTTTCAAGGCGACGGTTAGAGCCTTGTCGGCTCCTTTCGGCAGACACTCCGATATGTCAGCATTCAGGGTTATGGCGCCCTGTGCGGCATCCAGTACAGAGGCCTCACTTACCTTTATTTCCATATAGGCAGGTGTGGCGGCCTTGGTCTTCACCTTCACCGAGTCGGCATATATCAGAAGGCTGTCCTTGAGAGACTGCATTCCTGCCAACGCTTCTGCAGGCCTCACAATGCATTTGAGGGTGAGGATGCCGTCTACTGCCTCCACACTACCGTCACTGTATGCCGGGGTGATGCTCACGCTCTGAATCATCTCCTCGATGGCATCTATTCTGCCGGTGAGGACACCTACCGTTGTCTCCAGCGCTTCCACTCTGCCGGTTAGGGCTGTTATGGTTGCGTTAATCTTAATTATCTTGGTCTGGATGGTCTGGGTGATAGTGCCGTTATAATTGCTGATGGCCTTGGCGATGGCTGCCTCATACTCGGTCTTGATGGTGGCCTTTGCCGCCTCAAGGTCCTGTTTGAGTTTGTCAAGATTATTCTCAAGCTCCGCTATCTTTTGGCTTGCATCCGTGTCGGTCTTAAGAGTATTGATCTGGTTCTGAAGTTCCTGGATTTTCGCATCCACCTGGGCTGCGGTGCAGTAGGCGCTCAGCTGTTCGTTCACCCAGCTCTTCAGAGAAGAGTCAAGGCTCTCGATAGCCTGGTCAATCTTCTCGTCAAGACCTGAGAGAACAGTCTTGAGTTCGGCCACGTCGGCAACGATTTCCGCCTGTTTCTCAAGGGTGGCGAAGGTGGCTGTTACCCAATCTTTTTCGGCATATTTGGAAAGATCACCGACGTAGGCCTTCAATTCATCGATTCTCTGCCCGAGGACTTCGTCTGCCGCCTTAAGTTCGGAAATGTCCTCTCCCTTGGCTCCGACTGCAACCTGAAGGTCAGTGATGTCTTTCCTGATTGCGCCGAGGTCGGCGATGCTTGAATTGATTGCCGCAATCTGATTCTCAATCGAGGCAATCTTTTCCTGTTCGATTTCCCCGACTCTTTTGTCGAGATCGTCGATGCGCTCGTTAATCTTAGCGCAGGAGCCCAAAAGTCCCACTGTCAGGACTGCAAGGGAAAGTAATGAAAGAAATTTCTTCATGTGCTTGGGTAATAATTGTTAATTTTGACGTTATCTGTTTGTATTTCTGTCTTTCCTATATTGCATTGTTTGGTACCTCTACACTGAAGTGCGTAGATAGCAAAAGGGCGACCACCCGTTTATGGATTGCCACGCCTTGAAAATCTAAGTCATTGAAATATGCGAAGTTATACCCCCCCTGAACCAAGGAAAGGATAGAACATACTTCTATTTGAAGCGCGAGTAAGCATATAATCGACAAAAATACACAATTTTTCCGGGAATCATTATCGAACCCCCCAAAAAAACATCAACCGGAAAAGGAATGAAGAATAATGTCAGGGTGGAGCGTGCCATCAAAGATATCACGCAGCAGGAGCTGGCTTCAGCAGTCGGAGTCAGCAGGCAGACCATCAATTCAATAGAAGCTTGCCGAAATATACCTTCTACTGTCCTGGCATTGAAAATCGCAAGATACTTCGGGAAACCGACAGATTCGATATTCTCTTTGGAAGAAAATGATTGAAAATTCTGCCTTTCATCGGACAATCCCCTTACAAGTCAAAGTGGAATCGTTTTGTCGTGTCGCACTGCAGGAAATAATCGACACCTGGATTTGAGAGGTTGAACAGTGCAGTCCATTGCGTTCCGCCATTGGTGGCTGGTTTCTGACCCCAGGACTGCCAGACAACAGACATTGCTTCAAGCAGTTGCGCTTTGCTCATCGAGGCCCCGAGAGAGTCGCGAATGGCCTTAAGTTCCTCAAAACGATTGTCACCTTCGTGCAGCCCAGCGCCGAAATTTTCAGGACAGAGATAGTGGTTTGTGACAATTGGTGTTTCCGTTACCACCATTTTGTCCCCGACCCATTCTGCAACAACACTCCTGCCCGAGGCATCGGATATTGCCAAATGGTGCAGGTTCCCGATGTCTGAGTGGTGATCGATTCCGTCCAGAAGAGCTATGGCCTCATCTACCGAGGCTGCAGTCCTCAGAAGATATTTGATGGCGCAGGTGGTTGTTAAATCCGGTTTTCCGTTATCCTGATGAGTCTCAGCATTAATTCCAGCTGTAAGGTCTGCGACGGCAAGCCCTTTTTCGTTCACTCCGTCAAGCGCAGTGAACAGGGTGGCAAGGGCGAGGTACTGATTGACGAAACCTTCCGGCTTCCAGTCCGGACCGAAGCCGAAGAGATCGGGATTGAATGCGGAGATGTATTTGTATCCGCCTCTTGGCTTTACTTCTGAGATTATGCACTGGCAGTCCTGCCAATCAAAATTGCGGCCCATCATCCTTGTGCCTTCAGCTGTGACTACAGCCATAGTCGAACAGCCGAAATCCGGTTTCTGAGGGTCCGCCGCAGACTGTTTTGAGAAACCGTGGGACAGAAACCCGGTGATGTATGCGGCAAGTTCGAATGCATCGGCAGCACCTCCTTTTTTAAGGAAGCCCTCAAATCCGTCATTTCCGGAAAATTCTAGAAAGTAGATGCCTTCATCCAATTTCTCGACCGACATTGCTCCCTTCACGAGCGAACCGAACATTATCCAGGTAACCAGTATTGCAGATAGCAAAAAGAAAACAAACGATTTTAAAAATTTTTTCATTTCAAAACAGGTTCTAAATGATCCGTTATCTTTTTTGAGGTCGGATGTCCTCTATTTTCTTGTTGGATTTGATTATTGAAATAATGCCGGAGAAGTGGTAGCTGAGCGTTTTACTGACATCTTCTTCGGAGAAATCTTCGGGATGCTTGACACAGAGTGCTGCTATGCCACAGGCGACCGGCCACATCTGACGGAAGAGAAACTCTGATTGTTCCGGGCTCAGACCGTAACCCTGCTCGACTGCACCCAGGCACTCCCTTGCAATGCTTTCCGCAATCTCAGGGCGCGCATCCTTCCCGAGGAACAGCATTTGGAAAACATTCGGATCCTCTTTTGCGAAAGCGACGAGACGCAGCCCGAACTCCTTGAACGCGGGGAAATAGTCAGTGACACCTTTCATCCGGGCGATGAAAGTCTTCTCCGCTGCCGTGCGTATGGCACCCATCACCTCGTTCATATCCTTGAACATCGTGAACATAGGGCTGGACGAGGTACCGAGTTCCTTTCCCAGGGCCCTGGCGCTTATAGCCTCGAATCCGCTGGACCTCACTATCCTGAGCCCGGCGGCAACAATATCATCTTTGGAAAATCGCGGTTGTCTTGGCATATATCAAACAATTGTTATGTAACACCATGCAAAGATACATAAAATCCCGGAGAAATAAAATAACAAATGTAAGGTAACAAGTGTTAGATTATTAAAATTATTGTATCTTTGCAGCCGTTTTCAGCGTTTGTGGCTGAAAACAAATAATGCTTATGAATTGGACAATTATCATAATAGAGACAGCCATACTGGTGCTGATTTTCACCGCAGCGATAATGATACCGCTGATTAAGAATCCCGTCTGGTGGATTCACGATTACCCCAAGGACATACAGGAACGGTACTTTGAGACTCACGAGAGGATACCAATCCGGTTCTTTTCGGGTAAAGTGCTGGTCAAGAAGGGATTTGCCGTGATACTCAGCTCGATTCTGCTGGCTCTTCTCATATTGCCGACAGGGGCGGATTCATTCCTGCCGGCCCTGGCAGTTTCATACGGTATGTGGCTGGTCATAGACTGGTATGACTGCTTCTTTCTGGACTGGGTATTGTTTGCCAATGTCAAGGCTATCCGACTGCCAGGCACGGAAGATATGGACAAAGCGTATCACCAGAAGCGCTATCACGTGATCCGTTCCCTCTGGGGAATGCTGCTCGGGCTGATTCCCTGCCTGCTGGCTTCGTTGGTATTCAACTGCATTTTATAATTCCTGACGCTTTATGAAATTGATTGATAAATATTTGCCATCTGACTACAGTGACAGCGTTTCCAAAAGAATCAGACCGAAGGAACCGTTTACACCAGACGGCATCTTCGAGGCGATGTTCTGTAACTTCCCAAAGCCAGTGGAGTTGTTGATGAAACTGCGCAATGTATTGGTAAAGCCCTTTGGACTTCAGGAAGGCAGCGGATTCCGGAATCTGATAGCCGAGCGCAGCGACGAGGAAATCATCATCTGCAAGAACGACAGGCACCTTTGCTTTTGGGTGG
>JAZRYW010000062.1:0-7721 GCA_045600965.1 Bacteroidales bacterium
AGATCCAGATAAGGGCCGAGAAGGAATTCGCAGTCGAGCAGGCCAGAGCCGAGGCGCTGGCCAAAGGAAGAGAGGAAGGAAAAGCTGAAGGAAAAGCCGAAGGAGAAGCCAAAGGAAAAGCCGAAGGAAAGGCTGATGCTCAGAGAGAGATAGCCACGAAACTCAAAGACACGGGAGCGGATCCAAAATTCATCTCGGAGATCACCGGGATGACTGTTGAGGAAATCTCAATGCTTTGAGCACTCCAACAGACACCGAATAATTTATTATGTATCGGTAAATCTTTCAGATTCAAGGACGTCCCAGATGAAAAACTGGCCTGCACAAAACCTGCAAGCCAGTTACTCCGTCATTCCGGGCGCCTTTCCGTCATTCCGGGCCTGACCCGGAATCTGAGATCCTGAATCAAGTTCAGGATGACGCATCACCATCGTTCAGGATGACGGTTCATCTTTGTTCAGGATGACGCTGCCGAAATGTCCGATATACGGAACACCAGTAAAACTATGTTTTTGAGCGATATATGGCTTTCACCATGTTTTCGCCAAAGTGATTCCGGATGTCCTGTCTCGGCAGCGGTCTATGCGATGGTCGAGAAAGCGGGGGGAGGTCGAAAAACAAGCAGGAGACCTCCCCCACTTTTTAAAAAAGCGGATTGTCACAATAAATATATATATTTGTCGTATGAGAAAAGCGCTGAAATGGATACTGATCACCCTGGCGGGCCTGCTTGTGGCAGTGCTGGTGGCGGCATGCATCATCCTCAGTCCGAAGACCCTCACACGGATCGCGAACAAGTTCGCCGCTGACTACATCGACGGGACCGCCCGAATAGGCAGAGTGGATGTCACGGTGCTGAAGACATTGCCCGTGATAAGCGTCAGCATCGACAGCATCAGCGTCACATACCCGCACGACACATTCGCCGCCTATGACAATCCGCCCCGGAAGCAGGCGGAACAGGAAAAAGTCCTTCTCGAAGCCGGACGCGGACAGGAAGCCGACACCCTTATCACCCTGCAGCATCTCAGCGCCAGCATCAATCCTTTCAAGTTCCTGAACAAGAAGATAATACAGATACCCGAAGCGGAAATCAGCGGTCTCAGGGCGTTCGCACACATATATAATGACAGCACAGCCAACTGGAGCATAATCAAGCTCCCGGAAAGTCAGGATACCACAGAGACAGCCCTCCCTGCCATCGAAGCCGGGAATATCAGCATCAGCGGCATAGAAACCCTCGTCCTGACCTCCCCCGCTGACACGCTGTACGCCAGTGCGGACTTCACGGACCTCGACCTGAGCGGCACATTCGCGCTGGAAGACAGCGTCATCAGCACCAATGCCACACTGACTATGAACGGCGACGCGCACTTCCGTAACGGATTCCTCGGAGCCATCGACGCGCCGGTCAGCATCAGCACAGAAGCGGGCATAAGCATTGCCCCGGAGGGGACAGGAATAGACCTGAAGACGCTCAAAGCCCGTATAGCCACACTGCCGCTCGAGGCCACAGGAGAGTTCAAACTTCTGGCTGACAGCACTTTCGTCAATGCCTCCGCCACGATAGCCGACTGCCCGGTCGGAGACTTGATGAACGAATACGGACGCTTCCTGCCAGCAACGCTCAAAGACCTGAAGACCGACGCGCACGCCACAGTCAAGGCGCAGGCGGACGGCTGGTTCGGCTCCTCATCCGGCATCCTGCCGCTGCTGAAGGCCGAAATATATGTTCCGGACTCGCACATCGCTTACGAAGGGCTGGTGGAGGACGGAGACTTCGACCTCACGCTCATTGCCGGAACCGACGGGCAGGGCAAGCTGAACGCCGAGCTCGAAGACCTTTGCTTCGACATCCGGGGAGTGAGCCTCAACATGAGCGGCAAAGGCTCGGACCTGCTGGGCAAGGACCCGCGCTTCGGCGTGAAGGCATCAGCATGCACAGAGTTCGCGGACCTCGTGAAATACTTGCCGCCGGAGAGCGGCATCAGCGCCGAGGGAGATGTGGATTTCGAGGTCGAAGGCAATGTCTCGCTGTCGCAGCTGTCCCTCCGGAACATCCACGAAAGCGACCTCAGAGGCCATATCTTCAGCGAAGGATTCCGCATCTCCATGCCTTCAAGCGGGATGCACGCATACGCATTGCGCCCAGACTTCAAACTCAGCACCGAAGGACAGAGGATCACATTGAACGCCGATATCGACAGCGTGCGTTTCCTCGCAGGGAAAGACACTTACATCATGGGCTCCGACCTTGAGCTGGCCGCGAACAACAACGGCCGTATCATGAGCGACGAGGGCAAGGTCCAGCCGCTTTTCGCCGACCTTGACATCGGAAGTTTCAACATGAGAGGCACGGACGACCTCACCGTGGGCATCAGGAACAGCTGCAACCAGCTGACTCTCGGAAGCATAGCCGATGATGGAACCGTGCGTTCGAATGTCTCTTTCAAGAGTTCCAACAGGATGGCTTACATGCACGCGGGCAACAACCGCGTGACCCTCGCAGACCCTGTGGCGAGCGCATCGCTGCAGAAACGCACCTCAGTCAGGAACCAGCGCGGACAGAGACGCGAAGTGCGGGTTCCGCGCGATTCGACCGCCCGCCGACGCTTCGACGGCGACTCGCTGCGAAGGCATGAGCGCAGCATCCCTGACTACCTGAAAGAGATTGACTTCCGCAAGAAGGACCTCAGCATCGATATTGGCGAGAGCCTGAACGAACTCTTCCGCAAATGGGCTCCGACGGCGGAAGTGAGTTTCAGCCTCGGCACCGTCGCCACCCCATTGCTTCCGCTCAGGAACAGCATCACTTCCTTCGACGGCCGTTTCAACGGTGACAAGCTCGAGCTGGACAATTTCCTCATCAACTCCGGCACTACCACCATCGGCTTCAGAGGCACCGTCTCAGGTCTCGAGCCCGTGCTGCTCGGTCGGAAGAACGCCCCGCTCAACGCGATAGTCACCATCCACTCGAGGATGCTGAACCTCAACGAGATACTTGCCGCGCTGGAAGCCGGTTCAGAACTCGCTCCTTCTTCCGCCGGGCAGGACGAATATGTCATCGAAGGTCTCGACACGGCCGAGGAGACACTCGACTACACGGCTCTGATAGTGCCTTCGAACCTCAACGCGAACCTGACCGTGGACATCGACAGCGTGCGCTACTCGAAACTCGCGCTCAGGGAGTTCACTTCACGCGTAAGGATGCGCGAGAGATGCGTGCAGCTCACGAACACTTCTGCAGGCTCCGAGTTCGGCAATGTAAGCGTGGACGGTTTCTACTCCACCATCGCGAAGGATGACATTAAGGCGGGTTTCAACGTGAACCTGAGCTCCATCACCGCCGACCGCATCATCACCCTGATCCCGGCGGTGGACAGCCTCGTGCCTATGCTGAAGTCATTCAAGGGCAATCTTAACTGCGAGATGGCGGCCACCACCCAGCTTGACACGAACATGAACATCCTGATCCCGAGCATCAGCGGCGCTGTCAAGCTCAGCGGCTCCGGCCTCGAGCTCAGCGACACAGGAGACCTCAGGAGGATTGCGCAGATACTGCGCTTCAAGGACACGAAGGTAGGGCACATCGACGACATGTCTGTCAGCGGTATAGTCGCCGACAATCAGCTGGAGGTGTTCCCGTTCATCCTCGGAGTGGACCGATACACTCTGGGTCTCAGCGGCCTGCAGGGGTTCGACCAGCATTTCAAGTATCATATTTCTGTCATCAAGTCTCCCCTTCCTTTCAAGTTCGGCATCAACCTGAAGGGCACCTTTGACGACTGGAACTTCTCACTCGGCAAGCCTAAGTACAAGAGCACCAGCATCCCGCTGTTCTCACCTCAGGTGGACACGCTGCAGGTGAACCTCGCGGCTTCGATCAAGGACATCTTCCGCAAGGGTGTGGATGCCGCCGTACGCGAATACGCTCAGGAGAGGCTCAGGGTCAATGCCCGGCGCGACGAGTTCGGTCTTTTCGAGGATGACGAGGACGAGGAACTCACCGTGGAAGAGATGAACGAGATAGACTCTTATCTGCTCGATCTGGAGTGCGAGGCTGAGAGCGAGGCCATCGAAAAGGAGATTGAGGAGATGATGAGTGAAGAGATGGCTCTATTTATTTCGGATATTACCAAAAAGTAACTACATTTGCCGTCGCTCCTGATGTTTCAGGACTTGCGGGTGTGTTGAAACTGGCAGACAAGCAAGACTTAGGATCTTGTGCTTCGGCGTGTGGGTTCGAGTCCCACCACCCGCACTCAGAAAGCTCAGCCATCCGGCTGGGCATTTCTCGTTCTCAGGGGGCTCTGCCCCCTTACCAGCTCGCGCCACTATCGTTATGTTCGCCACCCCCGCGGCTCCCAGCCTACCGACATCGCAGAGAATCAGCGTCACTGCTGTGCGTAGGTTTATCCCTGCTCTGCTCCGGCACGGCGGCTGTTGCCGCCTTCGGGCCGAAGACCCTCAAATAACGGCCTGCTTTTGCTACGTTTTGACCACAGATTGTAGCAAAATGCCCGAAATTCGTTGATTCTGCTACGTTTGTCCGCTATTTCGTAGCAAACAGTGAGTAACCTTGTGACTTTTCAATGGATACCTTCAATCACGGTATTCATGACGCTCATAAATGGTTTCCATGTTGAGAGGAATGGCTCAAAATCTGCCTTCGGTTCCGCACAAGGGAATTGAGGGTAAATCTTGATCTTGAATTCAATCGATACGGCTAAGCAGAATCTTTCAGGCCCGCCACTCCATCTTACGGTAGCTCAAACAATGCTGCCAAATCTTCCAAATGGGTCGCTTGACCCGGAATCCCGTTTCCATCCCGCTGTTCGCTGTCACACAGCGGATTGCAACTTATGCTACGATGAGAATAATTAACAACATCTGTTAAAAATTGTTAATTTTTCGAAAAAATATTCATATATTTGTCGAACTTAACCCATAAAGGTATATTTTCATGAAACAAGCATATAAGAAAATAATGATCACTCCGCTGGCAGTACAATCGGAGAATATGGTCCTTGCGGGAACCGTAACCAACGCGGACATGACGATTAACCAAGTCACCGTCGATGGTTACTACGATGAAGATGGAGTGACTTTTGACTTTGATAACAATTCAATCTATTAGAGCACCTGAACAACGATTCGAACATGAAAATCAAGCATATATCAATATGGTGCCTCGCCACCGCCTTATGTCTCCTGCCACTGTCCTGTGATAAGAATGACCCGTCCATTACCCTGCCAGGCAGCACGTCAGTCTCTTCCGTAGGGATGAACCTGCAAGTCACGACCAACAGCATCATACCCGTCAAAAGCGAGGCTGGCACTCTGACAAGAGTTTTCGGCGATCCGGAGGACGGCATAATCATGACAGAATATGTCTCCGACATCACCGACATCATGCCCGAGACAAAGGGGACGATTGTTACTGCCTCCAATCTTCCTACCCTGACCAACTATGGCTCATTCCAAGTCAACGCATACCGCGCCTTCACAAAGGGTGAACTCAATGAGACAGGGGACAAGGACAACACGGACAACGATGACGATGCTTATGATAACGGAACGAAGAGCGCAAGCACCAAGGCTGTCAGGGATTTCAGCCTGACCGCTTCATATAGTGGCGGTTCCTGGACATGGGCTACACCTCACTGGCGCAACAAGTCCGTGTTCAGCATCTGGTCCATGGCACCGGCCAGCTCAGCAAATCTATCACCTGCCTCGATGACAACAGTTAACGGGGATCCCATTACGATGCCTGAACCGGACTGGACTGACCTCTCTTCAGTCGGTGCTGTAGCAGACACCCTTACTGCTTCACAGATTCAACAGATACAGGCCAAATTCAGATCCTTGACTTTCGACTACACATTGCCCGCCTACGCTCCCGCCACCAACTCCACGTCCATCTACAAGGATCTCCTTTTTGCCTACAACGAAGAGATGAGAGAGTTTGAAGAGGAGGACGGCAAGCTCAAAGAAGACGCTAATGGCGATAATATCATAAAGGACGGTAAATCGAAGTCTTTTAATGTCACTTTCTCCCACGCTCTCGCAGCCGTGAAGTTTGTACTGAACACGGAAACTACCGGCGCCGACATCCATAGCGTGACCCTCTGCTACACGGATACTGACGGCAATATCGTCACCACAGACGGTATCGCCACCAAAGGCACTTGCACAGCATCGGCCACCCAGGGTGACGGATCCTGCCCGGTGGGTTTCAGTTGGACCAGCCTTACCAATAAGAAGCCTATGCACTTTGTGTTCAATGATGGCACGAGTTCTACCACTAAAGTTTCCGGCGGATACGCAAACACAGGTGATGGCGTCCTCTTCATGATTCCTCAGAGCGCCACCGGCCTCAAGGTCATCGTCGAATTCAGCAAATACGGCGGCACCGAGTACTATACCAAGGTCATCACATCGCCTAGCACATCAGGTCTCAACATCAACTGGGAAGCCGGCAAATGCTACACCTACACATTCAAGATCGGCGAGTTCCATGTCCCGGGGGAATTATTGAAAGGGTCAGGGACCATAAC
This sequence comes from Bacteroidales bacterium, assembly GCA_045600965.1. Taxonomy (GTDB): domain Bacteria; phylum Bacteroidota; class Bacteroidia; order Bacteroidales; family UBA932; genus RGIG6374. Next base: position 6,558 of record JAZRYW010000062.1, read on the forward strand.
TGTTGATGGATTTCAAAACGGTAATTCAGATAATTTGTACGAACAACAAATTCCATCAAAAAATGTAAAAAAGATTGGATTGATCGTTAATAATTTTACTTATAAAGATAATGGGAATGGAGGGGCAGTACTGACAATTGATCCTAATGGTAATGGACCAGAAGTTACTCTTACTAAAAATTCCAGTGGCATTATTATTAATGATTCATTATCACCTAGAGATGATGTTGAAGTAGATTTTTTACCAATCATCGCCGACGGTACCCTTGGAACATCGCTGACGAGTTTTGGAAATGGTGAGACAGAGTCATATGATCCATATTATTATTATCATGTCGGTACCACAACGACATTTCCTGGTCCAATATATTATGCATTTGATTTGCATGGAGCTGATACATTTGATGTCGTTGTTTACGGATATTCGAATTCAAGTAACGCAAAGATTGATTATAACATTAAAGCTTTGTTAGTTCTTGAAGTAGTGGAAGACCCGAACATTCCTAATAATTTTTATGGCATTGACGCCATAGACTGGGCAAATATCTAAAATTCATTGCAACAAATCCTGAGTCCTTGTAATAAGACATATCATTTCAGTTATGCTCAATCTTGGACACATATCGACAAATCACCCTGCCCCACACGGCAGGGTGATTTGCCTTACAGAACACCATCTTCGTTCACGACACATTTCTGTCACTCCGAACTATCATATACGTCATTCCGGGCATGACCCGGAATCCATCCAACCAGAGATGCCGGATCGGGTCCGGCATGACGACGACTAGGTCCGGAATGACGAAAGTTCCGACTATCAGCCTCTTGCGTCGGAGATCCTCAATGATAAAGGGGTGTCTGCGACGGTTGCTGAAATATCATGATTGATAATCAACTATATACAAACTTCGGCGTTGCAGACCCCTTCATCTGTTTGAGAGTCTGCGACGGACTCTCTACCCCTAAGATGCCGGATCAGGTCCGGCATGACGGCAAGACGGTACAGCAGGACGTCAAGACGGTACGGCAGGACGGCAAGACGGTACGGCAGGACGATGCTACCAGCCTCTGTCATATCGGGTTCAAACTTATACGTCATTCCGGGCCTGACCCGGAATCCCCTGACCTGAAAAATTCACAAATTTACCAGTCCCCCTTCAAGCG
>JAZRYW010000063.1:0-21172 GCA_045600965.1 Bacteroidales bacterium
AATTTATTATAGCAGATTTTTTGATGGATTTGTGCTTGAAATGAGGGAGCATACCGGTTGGTATGTGACCGAATTGAAAGTGCAAAGACGCAAAAAAGATGCATAAGAAATGAGAGTAATTAAATTTAAACAGCTTCTAAGCCATCGCAAAGATAATAAAATATCTAACTTTGCATCCGTATGGGTGTCAGCTTCTTCATAGCCAGCAGGCTCCGCAGGGGCGCGGACAGGTCGGATCGCCGCCTGAGTTCCATCAGCAACACCATCGCCTGGGTATCCGTGGCGGTGAGCGTCGCCGTGATGCTCATTGCAATGGCCGTGCTCGGCGGTTTCAAGAAGGAGATACGCTACAAGGTGACAGGGTTCTCCGGTTCCATACAGATAACCGGCGCCGGCTCGGACTACACCACCGAGACCGATCCCATTCCCTCGTCCTTTCCCTGCATGGACAGCCTCCGCGGCCTTGAATGCGTGAAGTCGCTGCAGGCTGTCAGTTTCCGCACCGGTCTGGTCAAGACCGGGGACGAGATACACGGAATGCTCTTCAAGGGCGTGGACTCCACCTATAACCTCTCGTTCTTCGAAAGCGCGCTCGTGGACGGCTCCGTTCCGGATTACCACGGCCGCATCTCCAATGACATACTCATCTCGAGGAGAGTCGCCTCCCTGCTCGGCTACGGTGTGGGGGATGAACTTATGGCATACTACATAGGCGCCGACGTGAAGATGCGGAAGTTCACCGTCTGCGGCATCTATGACATCCAACTGGAGGACATCGACAGGACTCTTGCCATCATCGACGCGCGACACGTCAACCGGCTCAACGGCTGGAAGGCGGGCGAGGTGTCATCGCTCGAGGTCGCGCTCAGGAACGGTTTCACGGAGGATGAGGCATATACGCGTATTTATGACGTCATGGCATCCCGGTCGGACGCCTCTTCCCCCAGACTCATTCCCATACCCGTATCCTCGCGCTACAGGAACCTTTTCGACTGGCTCAACCTGCTCGACTTCAATGTGGCGGCGGTGCTGCTGCTGATGATGCTGGTCGCCGGGTTCAATATGATATCAGCGCTGCTTATCATCCTTTTCGAGAAGATATCGATGATAGGGCTTCTCAAGGCAATGGGAATGACGGTATGGGGCGTCTGCCGCGTGTTCCTGTGCCGCGCGCTGCACATTCTCGCAAGGGGGGTGGCCTGCGGCACGGCGGTGGCCCTGGCCTTCTGTCTGCTTCAGGACAGGACACGGTTCCTGAAGCTCGATCCGGCCAACTATTTCGTCGATTTCGTGCCGATAAGGGTTTCTCTGAGGGATGTGCTGCTTGTGGACTTCGGTTCGGTGGCGGTCATGCTCCTGCTTCTGACGCTCACCTCGATATTCATAGCCGGAGTGAATCCTGCACGGACAATGAAGGTCGAATAGCGGGCAGAGCCTCCATATCCCTCCTCCTTACGCTGTCCCTTGCCTGTCCTTCGGGTACCTGCTCCGCGTTGACGCTCTCTCCGGGGTTGAGGGCGATGATATGCCGGTAGCGCTCGTAGCGGTCCATAATACGGTTGACATAGGCTCTGGTCTGGTCACCGATGAAGTCGGGCACATACTGGAAACATCCCGTGACCTCGTCCCAGTCGTACTGGTCGTGGCCGTGTTCGGCGGTCGTCTTCATACAGATGTCTATCCTGCCTTCCCCGGCATTGTAGGCCCCGAGGGTGAACTTTATGACGTTTTCAGGGTCCATTTCCATCGCCTTGTACATACGGCAGAGCCTCTGCAGGTGCAGGACTCCGGCCTTGACGTTCATCTCAGGATTGTAGATATCCTCTATGCCGTAGTATCTGGCGGTGGATTCCTTGATCTGCATCAGCCCTATGGCATTGCGGTTCGACTGGGCCCCCATCGAGAACCTCGACTCCTCGAACACAACCGCCGTGACGAGCCTCCAGTCCCAGCCTATGTAGTTGCTGTATTTGCGTATAAGGGCATCGTAGGGGGAGAGCTGGCTGACCCGGACGGAAGTGTCCCGCCAGGGCTCCTGAAAATTCCGGTAGTAGTTGCCTACCAGACGGTTATACTGGTTGCTGCCTGAGAATTCGCCTATCCATCCGTTGATGGCATTGAAGAGCATCCTGTCGTCCTTGCGCACATACCACCTGTCGCGGCCGTGGATTGTTTCGCTGGCGATGAACTCGTCCGCATACTTTGCGGGGACGGTGTCGGCAACCACAATGTCTATTCTCCCGTCGGCCAGGGAATCCCAGTAGCAGGCTCCGGGAAGGGGCGGCCTGATGGCGATCACATTGCCCGAATGTCCCTCGAAGAGCTGCATCATCGCGTAGTGGAAGCCTATGCCCTTGCCCCTGGAACTGTACATCGACCTGTTCAGAAGTATAGTCGAACTGATGTCCCTCGGGAACCGGCTGTAGTGCACCCGCTGCTCGCATTCGCGCAGGTTGGTGGGGACAAGGCAAAGGACGAGGCCCAATGCCGTGACGGTGACGATTCTCCAGGCCTTCATGCTATCTTGTGTAGAACGGCCAGAATACGCCGAATTTGAATGCGGGCTGGGACTTGATGTAATGGTAGGCGGAGAAGTAGTCCGATGTGGGCCATCCCTTCAGGCCGTTGAGGTACTTGACGAATACGCAGGCGCGTTTCCACTGCACGTTGACGAACCAGTCGACATAGGGCGCGGTGCCTCCGACCATCTCGCTGTTCTGGTTGTAGAACACGCCCAGGGCGGGGTTGTATCCCTGTGTATGGTATGCGGTGTGGAAAGTGGCATCCGCGCCGAGCTGCATCTTCATCACGTCCCTGACCACATTGAACTGGAGATACCAGCGCAGGTGGAGCGACAGCTTGGGAAGAGGAACCACCTCGCCGTTCGATGATATCTGGTACAATATCCTGTTGTCGAGGTGCACTATGCCGAGCGCGAAGTCCTTGCGCAGGTATGCGCTCAATATGTTCACCGCTTCGGGACATTGCCTGGCGAATGCCAGCGAGTCGTAGTAGGGGAGGTTGGATGCCAGGGCGTAGCCCACTGAAGCCTCGAGTTTCCATTTGGGTATCTCCAGCATCCCCTGTATGCGGGTTTCGGCGGTCTTGGCGAAGGAGTTCTCCCACTGGAAATGGTTGGTGTGGAGATGGTCATAGAACCAGTCGGGACGGCGCATCGAACTGGAGATGCTGCCTGAAATATGTATTCCCTCGGATATGGGGTAGACCGAAAGCTTGAGTCTCGCGTTGAGGTCGAAGTCGCCGGCGTTGTAGCCGGCCAGACCGTATTTTGCATCGGCGTTCCAGTCGATGTATTTGCGGAACAACCCCTGCAGCCCGGCGTAGGCGTAGAAGTTGTTGTGGGACGTATGGTCGGTGCCTCCCACGAACTGCTTCGCATCGAAGGTGTAGTATGTCAGCATCTGATAGCCCACGCCCGCGTTGATTCTGGAAAGAATCGCGTCGGCGTCGAAGGGCTGGAGCTTGATGAACAGACGGTTGTCGAACGAGCTGGCCGAAAGCGAGTCGGCGCTTGACGTGGGGTTGATGAAGAAGCGGTTGCCGTAGAAGGCCGCCTCATCCGCGCCTGAAATGACATCGTTGTAGGTCTTGTCGTAGCGGGTGAAGTCGAGGCTGTGGCCTATGAATGCCATAGTCCCTTCACCGGCCTGCAGGGAATCCCGGTCCTTCCGGAAGAAGTTCATCGGGATGGCCAGGGAGTGGGTGATGAAGAGCGTGTTCTTGTGCAGTTTCGTCTCGGCGTTGTGCAGTTCGATGGGCATCGCCCTTGCGTCGAGGACGGTGTCCAGCACGGCCGAGATGTCGGACACGCCGCCGTTCTCCTGCCTTTCGACAGTGGTCTTTATCCATCCCGCCTGCATAAGATATTTTTTGCCGAGGTTGTTGACCGTTATCGAGACGGTCTTCTGGGCGCTCTTCTCGCGTTCGAGCATACCTCCTCCTCCCAGCCTGTCGAAACGGAGGTTGAAGTTGAACGAAGGGCTGAGGTTCTGCGTGGTCATCAGGTGCAGGTCATCCTGCTCCTTGAGTTTCCCCGCGAAGAGGGTCCCCCAGTAGGCGAGTTCGGTATATGGAGTCTTGACGTTGTAGAGGGGTATGGTCTCCGGCGTGAAGGTGTTCTCCAGATAGGGATTGACGAACTGGAACACATCGTCCTGCCTGCGTTTGAAATAGTTGTGCAGCAGTACGGGGGAACCCGCCACTCCCAGCGAAGTGCTTCCCACGTCGTTGCGTTCCGAAGGGATTTCGGTGAAGTAATAATTCAGCGAGGTGTCGTATGGCTGCACCTTGACCTCGTTGAACTTTCTCTCGTGGGTCCACATCAGCAGCCTGCGCCAGTAGAGCGAGTCGTCGACGGCGAAGGCCTCCAGCACGCGTGGCTTGGCCAGACGGATGCTGTCCCTGATCTCCTTCACCCTGCGGCGGTCGGCATCGCGCAGGTCCTTCCATCCCGGTATGCTCATATCGTAGGCTCCGATGAGGGAATCCGTCTGCCATAATATCACCGAATCGAGCATATGGCAGATGGTGTCCATAGGCTCGTAGACGAGGGTGTCCTTCCAGGGCTTGAAATGAACTTCCACAGGAATGCTGTCCTGCCCGGCGGCTTTCAGCGCCAATGTGTCGGGAATCTCCTGCCCGGGCGTCAGGGTGTCGGGGGACGCGGCGGCGGCTTTCAGCGCCAGAGTGTCCGGCACGGAGGCATCCTGCGCCGACGCAAGGAGCGCCGAAGCGTACAAGAGGACGGCGACCGCCGCCAATCTGAGACCTGTAAGTTTCATTCCAAACAGAACAGAACTGCAAATCTACAAAAAATATGCAAAAGTGCCCAGATGGTTATTTGAAATAGTCTTAATTTGGGAAAGTGGTCAATAATTCCTAATATTGCAGTTTCTATGCGGCATTTGTGTGCCGGATGGAAAACATTTCATTTATTTTACCGAAAATATGAAAAGGTTACTTGCCCTGGCAGCAGTCATTTCAGTGTGTTGTGTGATTGTCGGCTCCTGTGCGACCAACAAGAAGCTCGCGACACTGCAGACTGACGGAATTTCCGAGGAACTTCTTGCTCTTGCCGAGAAGGACAGCTACATTCCCGACGTAGCCATTCCCAAGGTCACACGCGACACCATCCGCATCAAGGATGAAACAGGCCACGAATTCACCATTATGAAGGCCCGCCGCGATGAGGAGAGCGGAGAGATGATTGCGACTGAAATGCTGACCGCGGCGGTTGTCACGGCCCGTTTCACCAACATCCCCGAACGCAAGGGTATGGTGAACATAGCCTTTCAGATCACTGTCCCCGAAAGGATGCAGGACAGCAAGTGGCAGCTGAGGTTCTATCCCGATATGTTCTACCTTCAGGACAGCATACGGCTCGACCCGGTCTACATCACCGGCAAGGATTACCGAAAGACCCAGATGCGCGGTTATCAGCAGTATGAGAAATTCCTCTCCACCATCATCAGCGATTCCACCGCCTTCATCGACAAGCATCTGCTCGAAGTGTTCATCCGGAGGAACATCCCCCAGGTCTATGCCTTCAAGAACGATACAACCTTTGTAAGTGACGAGCAGTTCCATTCCGCATACGGAGTGTCCGAGCAGGAGGCCGTGGATCACTATACCAATTCATCCGCAGTCAACCGCAACGAGCGCCGCAAGGCCAGCAAGGACAGGATGTTCAACAAATACGTCAAGTCTCCCATCGTCACTGAAGGCATACGCCTCGACACGGTGATGCAGAACAGCAACGGGGATTTCGTGTACAACTATGTCCAGAGCGTCCGCACCCGCAGGGAACTGCGCAAGATAGACATTGTGCTCTCCGGCGAGATATACGAGCAGGAAGAGATGATACTCCCCATACCCGCCAGCGATCCTCTGACCTTCTACATCAGCTCCCTTTCGGAATTCACCGACTATCAGGAACACTACCTCAAGCAGGTCGTCGAGCGTCAGGTGCAGGCCAACACCACCGGTTACGTGGAATTCGAGACCGGCAAGAGCCGTGTGCGCGAGGATCTCGGCGACAACGCTTCCGAGATAGCCCGCATAAAGGAATGCCTCGCCGACCTTATGAACAACGAGACTTTCGAGCTCGATTCGATAGTTGTCAGCGCATACGCTTCTCCCGAGGGTTCGGTTGCGGCCAACAGGCGGCTGTCCCAGCAGCGAAGCGACGCCATCTCCAGATATTTCAACGACTATATGAAAGTGTACCGCCGTGAGCTGGAGCAGGAGAGGGGGTTCTCCATCGATGAGGAGGGCAACGTGGTGAAGGCCCAGGTGGCGCAGATACCTTTCATCAGCCGCAGTTTCGGAGAGAACTGGGAGATGCTCGACTTCCTTGTCGAGGGTGACAGGGCTATGGATGAAGGCGTGAAGGAACATTATGCCTCCCTCAAGGGCGAGACCGACCTCGACCGCCGCGAAAGCATACTCAAGAAGGAGTCCTACTACAAGTATATGTTCGACAACCTCTATCCCCGCCTGCGTACGGTGAAATTCAACTTCAACCTTCACCGCAAGGGTATGGTCAAGGACACTGTGGAGACGACGGTCCTCGACTCAACCTATATGCGCGGCCTTGAGGCTCTCAAGGACAAGGATTACGAGTCCGCCATCAGGATGCTCGGCCCCTACGGCGATTTCAACACGGCCGTGGCTTATGTGGCTATGGAGCGCAACACCAGCGCGATGCTGATACTCCAGGGGCTTGAAAGGGATGCCAACGTCAACTATCTGCTGGCAATCCTCTATTCCAGGGCCGGTGACGAGCAGCAGGCCGTGAACTGCTATCTGCAGTCGTGCCGTCAGAATCCGTCATACGTCCACAGAGGAAATCTCGACCCCGAGATATCCATCCTCATCAAGGAATACAATCTGAACAGTTTCGACGACGATTACCAGGACGATCTGATGAACATATCGTTCTAGGAAACGGTTACCTGCCCACCATCCTTGCGCCGGCCTTTTCGAGTTCGGCCAGGGTGGCAAGGTGACCTTCGGGGGTGATGAAGGCCAGTCCGGGCACGTTGACGTGAACTTCGCGGCCCGATTCGAGCAGGGCCATACAGGTCTCGCGTATGCAGTATTCCGTGGCTATTCCGCTGATGATGACTTTCCTTCCCAATGCCTCGCAGATCCTTTCACCACGGCTGCTGCGGGCATTGAAGCCGGAATACTCCTCTTCGGAGGCGTCACAGCCCTTGTAGAACACGTTGCGCGCGGTATCGGGTCTTGCTTCGGCGCACGGCAGCGAATCGAAGGCGTGGTGGATTTCTCCACCCCTTGTGCCGGCGACGCAGTGGTCCGGCCAGATGCCGCCGTTGCCGATGAAAGAGCAGTGGCCGGCGGGATGGTGGTCAGCCACGTAGAGCACTCTCTGCGCGGGGTGTTTCCTTATGTACGAGACGGCGCCTTCCACTGCCGCTGCGGCATTCGCGCAGGCCAGCGAACCGTCGATGAAGTCGTAGAGCATATCCACCACGACGTGCGTGAAGACACTTTTTCCCATTACAGTCCCTCCTCCATCGAAAGTTCCCTTATCTGGCCGATGAGCTTGTTTATCATTCCCATCTTGAGGTTGTGCAGCTCGTCCGAGATGTCCACCTTGTAGTAGTGGGGGTTGATGATTCTCTTCTCGGTGACGTTGAGGTGGGAGAGGTTGTCATCGAAGAAGGCCTTGTCTTCGGTCAGCGTGTGGGCTTCCATCACCTGCACGCCATTGCGGACGGCGGGCGTCTGGAGCGGCCTCCACGAATATCTGCCCTTGTCGAACGATTTGACTTTGGTCTCGTCGAACTCGTCCCTTGCCGTGAACGCCTCTCCGCTCTCGATGAGCTTCGATGTCCTGTCTCCGCGCAGGCAGGTCACGTCCAGTTTGAACTGTCCGTTCTGGATGATGCGGTAGGTGATCTGGAACCCGGGGTTGATGAGTTTTATCTTGTCCTCGGATCGCTTGAGCAGAGGCTCGTCATCTATCTGCACGAGTTTGTAGACATTCCCGAAACAGGGGTTGTGCTTGCTGGTGGCGATGGCGTCGCCCACGCCGAACGCATCGATGCGGGCGCCCTGGCGCTGCAGGTCGGTGATGATGTATTCGTCGAGGCCGTTGGTGGCGAATATCCTGCATCCCTTCATATCTGCCTCGTCAAGCCTTTCGCGACATTTCTCGGAGAGGTAGGCAAGGTCGCCGCTGTCGAGGCGTATGCCGTAGCCGGGAGCGTAGGAGTCATCTATGCCGTTGGCCTTGAAGGCCTTGATGGCATTGATCACTCCGCAGCCCAGAGTGTCGTAGGTGTCCGCCAGAAGGATTATGTTCTCCCCGCGGTGCGTCTTTATATAAGTGTCGAAGGCCGTGTATTCGCCCTCGATGGAGCAGCCGAAGGAGGTGATGTAACTGTGGGCCATAGTGCCGCTGGCCTGTATGTCGAAAAGGGTGGCTGTGAGGATGTTGGAACTGTTGATGCAGCCTCCCAGATATGCCGCCTTGCCTCCGTAGACGGATGCCCAGGGCCCGTGGGCGCGGCGCGAACCGAATTCGCTCACCGGCTTGGGGGCCGCGGCCCGGCACACGCGCGAGGCCTTGGTGGCTATGGCCATCTGGTGGTTCATTATGCTCAGGAGGGGCGTCTCAAGCACCTGGGCCTCGATAATAGGCGCCACGACGGTGATTACGGGCTGGGTGGGGAAGGCTATCTCGCCCTCACGCATCGCATACACGTCGCCGGTGAACTTCATAGTGGAGAGGTAGTCGCGGAAAGCGGCGTATCCGTCACCCGGCAGGAACTTCCCGAAGAATGCGCCGTCGGCCCTGCCGAGGCTTGAAATCATTTCCATCGCCTCGCGTATGCCGCAGACCACAGCCCAGTTGTTGTTGTCCGGAGCCTTGCGGAAGAAAAGGTTGAAGATGGCAGTGCGGTCCTTCATCCCCGCATCGTAGAACGACTTTCCCATAGTGTACTGGTACTTGTCGGAATTGTATGCTATGTTGAACATATGCAGATTGCTAGGACGCGCAAAATTAGATAATTTTTTGGAAATGGCTATTATTTATCTAATTTTGCGGCCTATTGCATCCACCTGTATCCCATATTTTTGTGATATCTTTTTTTTGACGCGCCACATTGCAGACGTTGTTATGAGGAAGACTTTGTTTATTTTAGTGCTCGCGCTTTCCATCCCTGTGATTTCAAATGCACAGACAGGGGAGCGCAGATCGTTCGACATATCGACCAACCTTCTTGACTGGGCTTCGCTCGGTACGGCCAACCTTGATTTCGGCGCGTCCGTCGCAAGAAATTTCTCCCTGCACCTTTCCGGGCAGTACAATCCCTGGGAGATAGAGCCCGAAAAGGGGAGCATCCATCTTATTGAGAACAATCGCTGGTCGGCTTCGATAGGAGCCCGCTACTGGCCCTGGTATGTGTTTTCGGGCTGGTGGGTGAGCGCAAAGGTCCGCTATCTCGATTTTACCGAGTTCGGCACCCTCAGCGGGTCGGCCGGCTTTGACGGCAACGCCCTGGGCGCAGGTCTGTCAGCCGGTTACACCCTTATGCTTACGAAGAATCTCAATATGGAATTCGGAGCCGGAGTCTGGGGCAACAAGTATTTCTCCAGAACGCTCTACGACGATCCCGAGTCATACCGCTCGGGCGCTGCCGGCAGGGACAATGCTCCCTACCATATGAACGACTATGCGAGGATGGTAGACCTTAATCTCTCCATCCACTGGATTTTCTGAGAAAAATATTAAAACAGATAACACTATGAAACATTCAAAGCTAACCGGCCTGCTTATTGGCGGCGCGGCGTTGATCATCACCGGATGTTATGACGGTGATATCGATTCCCTGCAGAAACAGATCGATGACCTGCATTTCAGCGACCTTAAAACACAGGTGGAGAATATCGACAAGTCGGTGTCCGACCTGGAAATCATCCGGGACGGAGTCGCTCCGGCCGTGGAGTCCCTCACTGAAGCCAAGAACAAGCTCGTAGAGGAGCTTACCGAAGCTCAGGGCAAACTTTCCGACGTGGAGACCGCCTCCGCCGAGGACCAGGCGACGGTACTCAGCCTGCAGGAGCAGATCTCCCAGATAGAAGCGGCCATCGAAATGCTTCTCGACGCCAATCTCGATTCCCGTATCGATGCTCTGAAAGACTTCATCAACACTTTCGACACGCGTATGGACGCAAGGCTCGGCAACCTGGAGACCCAGGCCCAGACCTTCGCCACGATAGAAGCGTTGGCAAAGGTTCAGGCCGTAGTGGATCAGATGGTGGAAGGCTTTGACCAGAGCTTCGTGGCGGCTCTGGAGCGCAACCAGGCCCTCGTTGTGGGATGGGTGTCCCAGAGCGATGCCATCAAGGAACTTTTCAGCCACTATTATACACGCGGCGAGATGGACGCCAAACTCGCCATCCTCGATGCCTGGAACAAACTCCAGGATGAGAAGATAGAAAGCCTGGAGAACAGGCTCGACTCCCTCAAGCAGGCCATCCCCGATGCCATAAAGGAAGCCATAGACGGAGTGAACAGACATTTTTCAGAACTCATCATTGAAATCAACGGCACCTTGACGGAACTCGAAGCCGATTTCAAGGATCTTGACAGCCGCGTCGCAGCGCTGGAGAAACTCCCCGCAGTGATAGGCGACTACAGCCAGTACAAGGGCACCCTCGTGGCCGACATCATCAAGCTTCAGGAAATCCTCGGAAGCGATGACCGGGACGGAACCCTCACATCACTTGTCAACACGCTCAAACTCCTTCTGACCGACAGTGAAGGCGAATACTACAAGTTGAGCGAGATAGTTGCCTCCCTCGCCGCCAACACCTCCGCCACGCAGGATCACGAGGGCCGCATTGCCTCCCTCGAGCAGCTTGCGCCGACCCTTGCAACCCTTGACAGCCTCAACTCGCTCAAGGCCAGTGTGGAGGAACTGTGGTCGATAGCAAACCAGAACGAACTGGATATCAGGGAGCTCACCACCAAGGTCAACTACATCGTGGGCCTCTGGACCGATGCGGTCTATAACCAGATACAGCAGAATACAAGCGATATCGACTCCCTCCGCCTCGACGTCGACAAGCTCATCGCAGCCGTCGGCTCCAATGAATTCGAGGAGGAGACGGGCATCTACAAGCTCATTGCCGACATCAACAACAAGATTGCGGAACTCCGCATCGAGGAGATGTGGGACAACATCAATGACGTCAATGAGTTGCTCGCCACCTGCCACGTGGACGACTATGTCGGCCTGCAGAAGGCTCTGGACAACCTTTTCGGAAGGTTCAAAGACATCTGGGACCTCATAGGAAAAGATGAGAAACTCGACATCGAAGGCAGCATCATCAACGCCATCAACGTCATCAACGCAAGATTCGGCAACCTCGGCGACCAAAGCGTGGAAGAACTCATTGCCGCTCTCAGGAGCGACCTCAACCTCATCAAGGGCGCCGGATGGACCGAAGGGCTCGATCTTTCCTCACTCCGTCAGGCCCTGCTCGTCCTTCAGAACGACCTCAAGGGCAAGGCCGACACGACTGACGTCAACGCCATAGGAAGTGACGTGTCGGACATACAGCAGACTCTGCTCACACTCATCACCTCTCAGGCCGTAAATGACACGCTGTCATACTACCTCCTGTCGGCAACGGCCGCAGAGACCTATGCTACCATCGCATCGATGAACGAATTCATCGCAAGTTACCACACGCTGGTGGGCGACACCGATGAAATCCCCGGCACAAACACAATCCTGGGACGCCTGCTTGCCCTTGAAACGGCCCTTGGCGCCGGAGAGGAGGATCTCGACTGGGCTGATAACCTCGTCGCCGCAGTCAACACCCTTCACGGCCTTGTCGGTGACAGGACGGTGGCAGTCTCTGCCGATTCAGTGGCTCACGCGATAATCAAGGACCTTATGGCGACTCTGCTGGGAGATGATGAAGCCACCGGCACGGACACCTATGCCACACTTGCGGCCAAGCTTGCAGCCAAGATCAAGGGCTTCGAAGACGAGATTGCAATATTCAAGAATCTCAGCGTCTCCCTCGGAGAGGACGGCAAGGACGGCCAGTATGGCTATTCCCAGATTGATAGTGCTGTCGAGAAGGTATATGCTCTCCTTCAGAAGTATGTATCCGACTATGATGCCGCCAAGGGCACGTTCACCACTCTTGCCGGACGCTTCGAGGCCATAGAGGCTCTTCTGGGCACTGATTTCTTCAGCACTGAATATACTGTGGCCGCTGCCATAGATGAAATACTCGATATGATAGGCGAACTCGGTGACGGCAATTCCGTTTCAGGCCTGATATCCACCCTTCAGGGCACCTACGACGACCTTATCGCCGCTCTTGTCGGCAAGTCCGGCTCCAGTGTCGGGGATATTACCGACAGCCTCAGCCTCAATTCCCTGCGCGCCCGTCTGGACACCCTCGGATTCGGTGACGTAAAGCAGGACGGCAAGACTCTTGCCGAAGCCCTTGGGGAACTCAGCCTGTCCATCAAGGCCATCAATGACTATACCGGTACCGGCTTCCAGGGCGACACCACGCTGACAAGCGCAATCAGAGCCCTTCAGGATTCCCTCGGCAATTTCTCAGAAGCCGGATATCAGAACACCATTTCCGGCATCAACGCCAGCATACAGAACCTTCTCAATGCTCTTGCCGGACTTGACGACGGCGGTACGATTGACAATGTCAAGGATTTGAGACATAAGTTCGACACCATAGCCAACCTTCTCGATTCCCTCGACCTGTATGGAAAGAAGGGTATGTGGGATATCCTTGACACTCTCAGCAGCAGGCTGAAAGACCTTGATACATTGATAGGAAACGTCGAACTTGACTATACAATTACAGAAAAGATTAAGGAAATATGGGATAAAATGGAGGATCCAGACTACATGAACAAGTTCCTTAACGAGGAGCTGTTTGCAAGGCTTATGGGTCTGACTTCCATTGAAGCGCAACTGGGTACCGTGGAAAATCTTCCCGGACCGGAAAAGAACCTTGTCTCGGCAATCAATTTCCTCTACGGCCAGATTGTGGACCCCGTGTCACAGGCAGACCTGGATGCTGCGATTGAAAACGTCGTCGGCACCGGTACGATAGACTATCACACCATAAAGGCTCTCAGCGATGCCCTTGTGACTTTGAAGGGCAGGCTTGACAACGAACTCGGTGAAATGCCCGATGACTGGGGCGACAGGGGCACCGTCTATGAGGCCATCCGCAATCTGCAGACGACGCTTGACAGTTCTCTGGGTGAGAACACGACTGAATATCCCACCGTATGGGCAGCCATCGCGGATTTGCTGCGTATGATAGGAGCGGCAAACGGTGACGATCCTGCAAAGGGTTTGAACGAACTGCTCCACTCTTTCGTCTATGTTCCTCAGTATTCTGACGGCAAGGCTGAACTGGGATGCGTGGCAAATAATAAAAATGTCATCACGACCCTCGGTACCCTGAATATGCAGTTCTCCATTAATGCCGAGGAGGGTTTCTTCACGAACCTTTCCGAAGGCAGATACGCGGTCAGAGCCCTGATTAAACCTCTGACAAGCAGAAGCGATGCCTTCGATAATGTCAAGGTGGTTGATGGAACAATTTCACTCAATGCCGCCGACCGCAAGAGGGCGACAGTCACTTTCAGCAACGTCAACCTTGAAAACCAGGGCGGCCTGAAAACGAATGTCATAAAGACTACTGAATCTTACGCCATAGCAGTGCAGCTCACTGACTCCGGTGACGGCACTTCTTTCACGGCTCCCTTTGTGGGCATTGCCTTCAAGAATGAAACCGGTGAAGTCTTCAGCGTTTCCGCCACTGCCGAGGGCTATGCCAGGGCTATGAACAATGGCTCTTTCCGGTTCTACACCAAGGCCAATGGCGCCAAGGTGACTCTTTCCGTAAAGGATGTGCTTGGAAACGGCTATTCGGTGGCCAAGACCGGCGAAGACTGGCTCACCATTACTCAAGATGACAATGTGATAACTGTCGTGCCGAAGGACAGTAAGGCGCATTCTGGCGGAAGTGTGATTGTCACCGGAAGCACCGGGCCTAAGACGTTCACCTTCGAAGAACTTACATACGAATTCAGTCTCAGCAACGTCGACGAAGACCTCACCCTGAGCGGTGACCCCAGTGCCGGCTATGTGCTGGAGAGCGATTTCTTCTCTGCCGGCACATACAGCTTTGCTTTGGCAATCGATCCTTCGGATAACGGATATCTCTATGACGGTGGCTATGTCATCAATGACGGTGGCTCCTGGGCAACCGTAACCCGCACGTCGGGCAATCAGTTCAGCATAGCGCTGACACAGAATGACTCAGAAGCGCCGAGAAGTCAGGCTGTGTCCATCCTTTCCGACAACGGCAGCGGCGAAGGTGTCAACTTCACCGTCACCCAGGCCGCAAAGACCATATACTCGTTCGCTCTGGCTGACAATCTTCCCACTGGCCTGACCAAGTCCGGTAACACCCTGACCGCGACAAACGGCAAGTATCACAAGTATGAAGGCATCACGCTTGTCGCCACTCCTTCCTCTCCGGAATATGCTTATGGATTCACCATCACCAAGTCTGCAGGAGCAGACTGGATAAGCGTTCCCAGCTCCATCGATGGCCTGAGCTTCGATATGACACTTGAAACTCATATTGGCACGGAAGCAAGGTCCGCTACCCTGACCTTCACTCCCACCGACAATATATCAGCATCTCTTGAAGTTACCGTAGTTCAGAATCCCGGCAAGTTCGAACTGAAACTCTTGGATGTATCCAGCAAACACAGACTTTCTTATGATGAAAATACGGGCTTCATCAATGCCTGGTATGCTTGGAATTATCCGTATGAGAAGAATCACACAAGGTTTAAAATTTCGGAAGCAGCTATCCGGCTTGACCTTGACGGCTATCCGAGTGATGCCTTGACCTTCTCCTGTGTGGGCGCTTCCGGCGTCTCAGTAGATACGGATGGTAATCTCAGTTTCACTCTTGATATGAATAAGACCAAAGATACTGTTGCAACCAGATCGATATCCATCTCGGCCGCTGACGGCAATGAGAACGTTACGCCTCTCACACTGACATTCAAACAGCGGGAGATATGTTTCGAGGAAGTCGTTGGCAAGGAAGCACCCACTTCGTTGAAA
Organism: Bacteroidales bacterium; assembly: GCA_045600965.1. GTDB lineage: Bacteria > Bacteroidota > Bacteroidia > Bacteroidales > UBA932 > RGIG6374. Next base: position 15,198 of record JAZRYW010000063.1, read on the forward strand.
GCAGGTGATGAATTCACCTTCACTTTGGAGAACAATACTGATACCGGCTCTGCTTTTGAAATTACGAATTATACTGGGAATTATTATTACAGAGGAAGGAGCTTAGGACATATGTATATAGAAGATAATAAACCCACCTTGTCTTCTAGCGGCACGAATGCTACAATATCCGGCCGAGTAGGTACTAGTAGTTATGGTGGGGCTTGGGCTGGCGGCTCAATAACAGTGAAGGCGAAGCTCATATTGAATGATCAAGAGTTCATCAAAGAAGAGACATATAATATCGGCAAGAAGTAATGAAACACAAATTCACCCACATATTATGTCTCTGCGCGGCAGCCGTGATCTTCACGGGCTGCCTGCGCGATGACCTGGCCGGTACGCACTACCGCATAGTGGACCTGAACGTCAACACGGTTGCCGCCCAGGTGGACGCTATGGAAGCCACCACTGATGAGCTCAAGACAGTCAGCGCCGGCCTCCCTCCCGTGCTGGAGGCCCTTGACGGAGCCAGGACCGAGATAGAAGGTCAGATAAAGGCCCTTATGGCAAGACTCAGTTCCGCTGCAGGTGACCAGACCGAACTTCAGGCGGCAATACTTGCCCTTCAGCAGAGATGCCGGATGCTGGATGCCGCATATCAGGCAGTGGCCGCCGCCGACCTCGAAACACGTCTTGCCGGCCTCGAGGAGAGGATGGAGTCGCTCTCCGGAGAATCGGATGCGCGCGCGGCCGCCATCGGGACATCCTACGAGTCTTTCATCACTCTTGACCGGCTGGCCTCCCTGGCCGCTGCCGCGCAGGCCATTCCCGATGTGTTCGGTGACGAATTCGACACCAACCTCGACAAGTGCAAGGATCTTGTCATACGCTGGGTGTCCGAAAGCGAGGCCATACTCGGCCTTTTCGACGACTACTACACCAAGGAGAATATGGATGAGAAACTCTCCATACTCTATGGCGCAGAAAACCGTCAGGACAGCCTCCTGACCTTGTTCGGCAACGTGTCGGACAGCCTCGACAGCGCTCTTCACACGGCCATCGAAGAGGCCGTCAGCGGAGCGTCACGACATCTTTCGGAAGAGATTGACGCTATCGGAGCGCGGCTTGACACCCTTCTTTCGCAGGCCGCCGATCTCCAGAAGAGGGTTTCATCCCTCGAGAGGATGGCTGAGATAATAGGTGACTACTCCTCCTACAAGGGCACTCTGGTGGCAGATATCCTGGCGCTCCAGAAGGCAGTGGGCGACACCGGCACAATCACCTCCCTTGTCAATACCCTCAAACTCGTTCTTTCCGACGGTGAGGACGGCTACTATGACCTCGCGGCCGCAGTTGCCGAACTCTATGACGCCACCTTTGCCGTAGATGACCAGGGCAGGCGCCTGAAGGCCCTTGAGGACCTGTTCGGCAAACTCGCTTCCGTCGAGGCTCTTTCAGCTCTCAAGGAAGACGCCGCCACCCTCGGCGAGAAGGTGCGCCGGAACCGGACAGACGTGGCCGCCCTTTTCGAGACGGTCAACGAATTCTTCGCCAGATGGGATGACGCCCTTGCCTCTTCCGTGGGCAGGACTGCCGCAATGGCGGAGGATTTAAGGAATGAAAGGGACAAACTGCTCTTCGCGCTCGGCAGCAATCTGCAGGGCGAGGAAAGCGGCATCTATAAGGTACTCTCCGACATCAATCTTGCCATCACCTTCTGGAACATCCCCGATGCGCGTGACAGCCTCGACAAGATAAACACTGTCCTTGAAGGATGCAATGTGGACGGAGTCTACGGCCTTCAGAACTGCCTCGACCGCATCTACGGCGAACTCGTTCAAATCTGGGGCCTTCTCGGAGGCTACGATGACGATCATTTCCTCCATATAGGGTACAACATCATCGACGCCATAAACAAACTCAACGCAAAATTCAGCGGTGCCGATGCCGCGGCACTCATCGCCGCGCTCAGAGCTGACGTGGACATCCTTCACTGGATTGAAGGAGAGGACACCCTGTCCCTGGCATCCCTCGACTCCCTGACCACCCTGCTCAGGACCACTATGGATGCCAAGGAAACAAAAGACAACTTCGGGCTTCTTAGAGACAAGGTCAAACAGATCCAGGACTATCTTGAAACCCTGATGACCACAGAGCACTTCAACGACAGTCTTCAGGTCTATCTTCTCAAGGCCACAGCCGACACGACATACTACACCGTCGAGGAACTGACGGCCTTCATAGATGCGTATGAGGCGCTCTTCGGCGTAGCGCCCACACCGGCGTCCGGAACCGTGCTGGAGCGCCTTGCCTCCCTGGAAGCGCTTGTTGGCGACATTGACCTCTGCTGGATGAGCAACCTTTATTCCGCTGTCAACGCCCTGCATACTCTGGTAGGTGAGAAGTCAGTTGATTTCCAGGCGGATTCCATCACAAGGGGCATCATAGACGACCTCATCGATACGCTTTTCAATGAGAAGGACCCGGTCCCTGCCGCGACTGTCGCGGGGTGGATATGCGCCTTCGAAGGGGAGATAGACACGCTTAAGAATCTCAGCGTCACTCTCGGTGACACGCTGTTCACTTACAAGGAGATTGACAAGGCCATAGAGTATGTCTACCGGACCTTGATGGCCTATGTCAGCGTTGACAACTGCGAGGCTTCCAAAGGCGGGTTCGCCACTATGGCGGATAGGTTCAAGAATATCGAGCAGGACATAATCGGTGAGAATTACTTCTCCACCGAATATACCATAGAGGATGCCGTGAAGAATATCTTCGCTCTGATGGGTGACACAACTATGTTCAGCACCGATGCAAAGACGCTGATAGGCAATCTTGACAGTCTGCGCAACTCTCTCGTCGAGGCCCTGGTGGGCGAAGGCGGGTCAGTCGGAGATTCCCTCAGCCTCAAATCCATCAGGGACAGGCTTGACAATCTCGGCTTCACCGGTGTGTTCACCACGGGAGGCAAGACTCTTATGGCTGTGCTGGATTCGATGAACACGGCCATTGAGGGAATCAACGCTCTTCTCGGCTCGGACGAAGATGGAAAGACACTCACTGAACGTCTCCGTGAGATGCAGCAGGCAGTCGGAACATTCTCCGAGATGGGTTATGCTTCAGATCTGGCATTCATAAACGGCTGCCTTCACGACCTTGATTCCCTGCTCACCGTCGATGACGGCAAGGGGCAGGGCGGCTCGGTGAAAGTGTTTTACGACAAGATTTTGGAATTCTATACCGGTCTGACCACTCTCACCGTCGATGGAGAGAATGACCTGCAGAAGGTCCTGAACAGTTTCTATACCGACCTGGAAGGTTTCTGGGCCGTCATAGGTGAAACGGAACTTCCAGAAGACATCAAGTCGGTGACCGATGCCGTGAATCTGTTCTCCCAGACATTCACCAGCAAACTGGCAAGTTCGATTTACATTTCGATTGCATTGAAAGAACGTACGGCTACTGTCCTGGAAAGTATGTTCGGGCCGGCACCGTTCGAAGACACCCCGAGAGACATCCTTCGCAAGTTGATATATCCCAATTGTGATAATCTTTATGAGTATTTCTTTCAGCGCTACTATAATAGTATACTTGACAGGACTCGAGAGGAAGTAATAAGGGAACTCCAAGAATTTTTGGTGGAAAAGCGAGAGTACTTGAAGACTGCGGGTCACACTGCCGATTTCGCCGATGCCGTCTGTGAACTTGCAAGGCTGCTGGAAGTCACTGATCCGGCGTCTCTCGCCGACCTCGAGGCTGCCATAAAGGCCGTCAAGGGAGAAGGGAAGGCCGAATATGCCACAATCTCCGAGTTGGGCCAGATCCTTACCCAACTCTATGGTATGATACCTGAAAGGCCGCAAGGCTGGGCTCCTGACGAAAGCCTTTATAAAGCCGCAACGGACCTTTATGGCAGATTCGATATCCTCAAGGATCAACTTGGCGAAAATACCACCGAATTCAAGACCGTCTGGGGCGCAATAGAAGGTCTGAAAGCCAGGATTCTCGGCAGGATAGGCGGACTGATCAACTCGCTGACCTATCTTCCGGAGTATACTGACGGAAAGGCCACTCTGGCCGCCAACAGCACCAGGACCGCTTTCGGCAACGTTGAGATTGACTACATCATCAGCGCCAACAGCCGTTTCTATGAAAGATACGGATCTTCTCAGAGAAGCGTCAAGGCTGTGCTCAACCAGGTGGGTCACGGCAGGGACACCATTGTCGGGACTGCTGTGGCTGATCAGGCGACCAGACTGCTGAAGGTCTATTATCCGGCAGACCAGTTCGCAAAGGCATCTCTTGCCCCTGATGGAGATGTGTTCATCGCCACCGTCATAATCGACGGTGAGAAGGATGAGTTCACTTCGCCTTTCGTGCAGCTCTATATCAACGGCAACGGTGAAACACATACCAAACGTATCAGGTCCATCAGCCCTTTGCCTTCCGCAGGCGACATAATTTTCGCTGCCGGAGTTTATGGCCGCAAGGGCATAACCCTGACCCCGATGCGTGAGAATGACAATCTTTCGGACATACCTATAGCCTGGTCCGGATACGGGAATTTTAGCGGTGGTTTCACATTCTCCGGCGGTCTCAACAAGACCCTCCTTGCAAAAAAACCCAGAGTAGGCGACGGAGAACTCTCAATCTATGATGACGTGAACATCTATACCTACAAGATTAGGATCATCGATGCCTGGGACAGCAAATATTGCACGCTTTCCCCTTCATATATCGTAAAGGATACGCAGGATAAAGAGGTTAACAACACTAATACAACTGGAGGCCTGAAACTCTCTCCCAATCAGACAATAACAATCGAATTCGACCTGGGCGCGATGAACACAGATGGTAAGATTACTTGTGAAGAGTTGGATTTCGGATTATATTCTGTTTTTCCTAGAAAAATTGAACCAGAATGGATTAACGTGAAAGTTTCCAACAATGTGATTACAATCACAACCACCGGAGACACTGAAGACAGGCTTAGTCACACTATGAAAATATACCTCACGAACAAGAATGCTGAGAATAAGGACGAGAGATGTACTCTCGCCACCATATGGCTGGGACCGAACTAATCCCTTATTCTGCATACAACCCCGGCGCCGGAACCTCCCCAGGTCCCGGCGCTGTCGTAACAGTAAGCATCCGAAGAAGAACGCTTCTACCCACATATAATTTTGAGGTATCGAAAACATACCTATATTTGCGTTCACGCCGTCAAAGATACGTGAGCAACAGATCATCAATGCCATACGCGAGATCGGCAAAGAATATGTCTCCTTTGGTGTGGCATAATTTACCTTATATTAATGCTAAATTTCTGATATTTGCGGCCGTTGCTGCCTTCACCATTGACCGTGAAAAAGTATTTGCAGGAAAACAGAAAAATCAAGCATATGAAACATACAGACGTTATTTTACTTTTCTTAGTGTCTTCCCTCGTTTTTACTGTAGGATGCGAAAAAATCGACAACCCCGGACAGGGGCAACAGGTTCCCGGAGATGCCACCAACTGGTCCTGCATATATAATCCGGCACGGAAGACTATCTTGTTCAATATGCGTAATGATATGTCACAAATTTTCAAGATAGACTTTGAAAGAGACTTTCAGTAAATCCGGACCGGTCTCTATTGTGCAATGATGCAGGCAGCTGCGCCTCTTGCTCCGCACCGTGTGAAAAGGCTCGCATCCATTATGATTTCCCGATAAGAATCAAAAAGTTGGCGGAAGGGATTGGCCTGAAATAAAATCCCGGAAAGGCTGATTTGTCAATCGATTTCTGCGGTTCATTCATACATACCATTAATTCTGACGCGCTACTAACTTGTCTAACCGCAAAAATATTACTATATTTGTAGAAACTATCCTGGTATGCATAGCCCCACAAAGATAATAACTCTTCTTCTCCCCTGCAGTTGGGCCTTCTTGGACCATGTGACGCAGAGGCCGAATTGAAACTATTGTATGGCAGATATTATG